>CAZKZT010000004.1:0-27364 GCA_964557265.1 uncultured Hyphomicrobium sp. | reverse complement strand
GCTGGCCACCCGGCCGCGCGGCAACGGGTGACGGTTGCGGCGCCGCACGCGCGCGGGCCTGTTGAACGCGGCTGCTTTCCGGTGACCGGCTGGGGGCCGCGGGGGCAGCTCCGCCGCGCTGGGCTTCGGCTGTCAGCACCGCCGTGACACCCTTCACGCCGGGCACGTCCTTGACGACCTTCTCGGCAGCCTGCCGGAGCGGCTCGAGATCCGACGCCTTATCCGGCGGAACCGTAATGGAAAAATAGACGCGATCGTCGCGCAGCAGAATTTCGGAAACGAGGCCGAGATCGACGATGTTGCCCTCGAGGTCGGGTCCTTTGATCCGCTTGAGCTGCTCGAGAACCTGGGTTTGCGTGACGGGCATCTTCTGTCCTCATGGGGGCGTCGCGGCGCGGCGCTCAGAAGCGGCGGCGCTCGGGCCGCCCTGTATCGGGCGCGCCGATGATGTGATGTTTATATGCCAGAATGCCCTTGTGAAGTCATCTGATCCCTGGCGATCGCCTGAGCATGGCACCGTGGCGACTGCGGCGGGATTGTTGCCCGTATGCCGCGTGCTCGAGAGTCGCGTTTTCCAATGCCGGATTGATTGCTGGCAGCCCCTGGCCCATATCGATATTGTCGATGGAACTGCACCACATCGACGAATTTGTATGTCGATTACCGCAAGGGGTTTTACCCTGAGAGGACGGGTCATGAAGGTCAAGCGTTCGTTGATGGTGTCGTGCGTTGCGATGGCGCTCGCCGTTGTGGCTGGAGTGAGTGGGGCGGCGGCGCAGACGTCCGACAATGGCGCCATTCGAATTGAGGGCGCGTGGGTCCGCGAGACGCCGATCGGTGGCAACTCCGGCGGCGGCTATATGTGGATCGTGAACTCGGGCTCGGAGCCGGACCGGCTGGTCGGAGCTGAAAGTTCCGCTGCGAAGTCGGTTCAGCTCAAACAAGTTTCCTACGTCGGCGATGTCATGCAGACGCGTGATTTGGAGAACGGGATCGAAATTCCGGCCAAAGGTGAGATCCGTTTGCGGTGGGATACGAGCTACCTCTTGTTCGTCGACCTGAAGGAGCCGTTCGCGCCGCGACAGACGGTGGAAGCGTCGCTCAACTTCGAAAAGGCGGGGACGGTCAAGGTGCAGTTCGGCGTACGGCCGCGCGTTGATTGGTAGCGTGGTGATTTGATCGCCTTACCCTCTTCTCTCCACGTATCGCAGAGAGAAGAGGATTGATGTTTCAGGCTCTCGATGGAAGCTCGAGCGCTTCCATCTCGACCGATCAGGCTTTAGCCGAGCTTGCAGCCGGTGCCGGGATCGGAGAGGGCCTCCGCCGCGATGCCAACGACCTTATTCAATCCACCTTCGGCGCGCCGCAGATAGATGTTGTGAACGACCTCCTGCGAGGGCGAGATCGAGATCGGGCCGCGAGGGCTGTCGATCTTGGCGGCGCGCATGGCTTTGTACAGACCGGCTTCATCCTCGATGTTGCCTTTCACGGCCTCGAGTCCGACGGCGAGAAGCTGGGCGGAGTCATAGCCCTGAACGGCATAGACGTCGGCTTCGCGCTTCGCCTTGTCGAGGAACGCCTTGCGGAAGGCATTGTTCTTCGGATTGTCGAGGCCGTCGCCGTAATGCAGGGCCGTTTCGATGCCCTCAGCGGCAGCGCCCTGCGCTTCGAGCGTACCTTCCGTGAGGAACGCGCCGCAGAGCGGCATCTTGATGCCCGCCGCTTTGTATTCCTTGACGAACTGGACGGCGCCGCCGCCCGCGAAGAAGGCGCCGATCGCTTCGACGCCGAGTTCGGGAAGTTGCGCCAGAAGTGGCTGGAAGTTCGTGTCGGGGAATTTGAGCGTCAGGACCTTGGTCAGTTCGCCGCCGCCCTTGGCGAGCCCGTCGCGGAAGCCTTCGGCAGCCTCTGTGCCAGCGGCGTAGTCCCACGACACCCAGGCCGCCTTCTTTACGCCGCGCTTGCCGAGCACGAGCCCCATGCCATAGGGGCACTGCCAGTTGCTGAATGATGCGCGGAATACGTTCGGCGCACAGAGCGCCCGCGTGATTGCGTTGGCGCCGGCGTTGGGGATGATCGTCAACGTGCCGCTCTCGCGCACCACTTTGTGGATGCCCATCTGGACGCCGGAGTGCACGGTGCCGATCAGTACATCGACCTGGTCGCGCTTGACGAGGCGGTCGGCATTCTGCGGTGCGTTCTCGGGCTTGGATTCATCGTCGAGCTTGATGATCTGAATGTCGCGGCCGCCGAGCTTGCCGCCCTTCTCCGCGATCAGCATCTCGACCGCGAACGTGATGTTCTCACCCAGCTTGGCGAAGGTGCCGGAGTAGGGAAGCATCAAGCCGACCTTGAGCGGCTTCGCCTGGGCGATGGCCCATCCTGTCGGGATCGTAGAGGCAGCGGCAGTGGCGGCCGCGCCTTGCAGCAGGTGACGGCGTGTCGGACGGATCGTCGTGATGGGCATTATCGCTGCTTCCTCCCGGTTGAGGCTCCGCCGTGGGCCGGCAGGGCGTGTTCTCGCTCGCTTATAGCGCGGCTGGAATGTGGCGGTCCATGAGGCGTCTGCGGGTGACGGAACGCTACCGGCCGCCGGGCACCTCTGCATGCTGGTCAAGATCAGCCGTCGCCGTCTCGTCCGGTTCGGGGACGACGGCTTCACTGGTCGGGAGGATCTCGCTGGCGGCTTTTCGGAAATAAGCCGGGAGGTCGACGGTCTCGCTGTGGCCGACTTGCTTGCCGTGACGTTCCAGCCATTTACCGGCTTCGGCGGCGCCGGCAAGAAAGAGGCGCGAGATGACCGTGCGATCAGGCTGGACCTTGCTCTCGGCCGGCAGCACAGACGTATGGTGACCCGCCTCGACGAGGTGGAAGCGATGCCGTGCCATCCGTTCGCCGGTCGTCCGCGCGCTTCGCCACCAGCGCGGCTGGATCGACCGCGCCGCCTCAAGCAGCTCGACGTCACGACGCAACGGCTGGTTGAAGGTGATGCGGTTGACCTCGTTGGCGATCTCGCGCGCTGTTCGCGGCACGCCCGGCTGCTCGACTGGATTGAGAAGCACGAGCAGCGTGTCGGAGGCAGGGCTCTCGGCGGCGAGCGTCACGAGGTCCGGATTGGCCGAGAAACCGCCATCCCAGTAGGCGCGGCCGTCGATCTCGACGGCGTGATGGATGGTCGGCAGGCAGGCCGATGCGAGCACCGCTTCGACGGTCAGTTCGGCGCGCCGGAACAGACGCTTGTCGCCGGTGGCGACATCGGTCGCGGCAATCAGCAGCTCGACGGATGCGTATTTGCGCACCTGCTCGAAATCGATCCGGGCTTCCAGAATGCGGCGCAGCGGATCGAAGCCGAGCGGATTGAAATCGTAGGGTGACCAGATTGATGTCACCGAGCCGAGCGGCGGCCGGCCGAGCGTGCGCAGGAACGGGTAGAAGCGCATGAGGTCGGGTACGCCTGCCTCCTGCACCGCTTCCCACACCGCGCGCAATGTGCGCCGCGCGCCGGCTGGGCCATCTTCAGCGAGACCGCTGACGAGGGCAGCGGCGTTGACGGCACCGGCGCTGGTGGCGCTGATCCAGGCGAAGTCGAGCTGGCTGTCGCCTTCGAGCAGCCGATCGAGCACGCCCCAGGTGAAGGCGCCGTGCACGCCACCGCCTTGGAGCGCGAGATTGATCGCGCGCCGCTTCTTGCCGCCAAATTTGAGCACGAGGCCTCCGATGCTCATTTATTGCAGTGCATCATGGCAGAGTGGAGACGGGCGCGACAATCGGCAATCCGTCCACCGTCGTGCATAGCATTGTCACACCGAACGCCGGCTGAAGGCAGAGCGGCGTGAGAACGTCAGCGGGCGGCCCGGATGCGGCAACGTGACCTGAAGCGAGCAGGACGACGTGATGCGCGAAGCGGGCGGCGAGGCTGAGATCGTGCAGCGCGACGACAATCGTACGGCCTTCTGCGGCCAGCCGGGTGAACAGCTCGAACAATGCGAGGGCATGCGCGGGATCGAGGCCTGCGGTTGGCTCGTCGGCGATCAGCAGGGGCGAGCCTTGCGCGAGGGCACGGGCGACAAGGACGCGGGCGCGCTCGCCGCCGGACAGTGCGAGGATCGGGCGCTCGGCAAGATGGGTGACGTCCATCGCGGCGAGGGCATCATCGACGGCGGCGTCTGCGATGCCGCCCTGATGTGGCAAGCGGCCGAGTGCCGTGACCGCGCGGGCGGTGAGCGGCCAATGCACCGCGCGCTCCTGCGGCAGGTAGGCGATGGCGCGCGCGCGCTGCAGGTTGTCGAGCGCCGCGAGCGGCTGTGCGCCGAGCGTGATGGTGCCGCTGTCGGGCGCGGTAAGGCCGGCGAAGGCGCGCAGAAGCGTCGACTTGCCGGCGCCGTTGGGGCCGACAATGGCGGTGATGCGGCCGGCAGGCATCGCGAGATCGACGCCGTCGAGGATCGTGCGGCCGCCGAGCGTGAGGCGAACATTTCTGGCGGTGATGCTCATGGCGCCAACTCCCGCCGCGTCGAGACGACGAGCCATACGAAGAACGGTGTGCCGATGAGCGCGGTGACGACACCAAGCCGAATGCCGCCGCCCGGCGAGATGAGGCGAAGCGCGATGTCGGCCGCCTGCACGAGTGCCGCGCCACCGAGTGCGCTCGCAGGCAGCAGCCGCGACGGAGAATGCCCGACCAGCGGCCGCAGGATGTGCGGCACGATCAGTCCGACGAAACCGATCGTGCCTGAAACGGCGGTCGCAGCGCCCACCGCGAGGGCGGTGCCGATCATGATGAGCGTGCGCAGCCGCGCCAGCGATGTGCCGAGGTTGGCGGCGACGTCCTCGCCGAGCGTCAGAGCGTCGAGGTCGCGGCCGAGCCGCAGCAGCACGGCGAGCCCGATCAGGATCGGCGGTGCGGCGAGCCAGACGTGGGTCATGCTGCGGTCGCTGAGCGAACCCATCAGCCAGTAGACGATCTCGACGGCGGCGAAGGGATTCTGCGACAGCGTGAGAACGAGCGCGATCAGCGCTGTCGAGAGGCTGGCGATGGCAACACCCGAGAGGATCAGCGTGATCGGCCCGCTGCGTTCACCCGCGAGCCACAACACCAGCCCCAACGCGATTGCCGCACCCGCGAGGCCACCGAGCGGCAGGCCGATCGCATACGCGCCGGCGAAACCGGAATGGATCGCCAGCACCGCGCCGAGGCTTGCGCCGCCCGATATGCCGATCACCCCGGGTTCGGCGAGCGGATTGCGCAGGTAGCCTTGCAGAGCGGCGCCAGAAAGCCCGAGAGCGGCGCCGATCAGCAACCCAAGCAGCGTGCGCGGCAGGCGGATCTCGGAGAAGATCAGCCAGCGCGCATCGGCGCTACCGCCGAGGCCGACGCCGGCTGGCCCGACGACAAGCGAGGCCAGCGCGAGCAGCGCGGTGACGATCGCGAGCGCGGCGATGGTCCGGGACGATGTGAAGAACGCGCTCATGCGGGCGGCTTTCCTTGCGCGAGGCGCTGCCGCGCGTCGACCAGCGCTTCGATGGCATCGGCGATGTAGGGTGTACCGCACAGCCATTGGCGCCAGGGCAGGACCATTGTCGCACGGCCGCGCATCGCGGCCTGGAGTGCCGGGTGCGAAAGCGTATCGGCGACGACGGTGCGGTATTCGTCGCTGGGCCCTGCGAACAGGAGGATGTCGGGCGGGCTCGCGACGATTGCCTCGATCGTGACGCGGCCGCCCCGGTCGGCGTTGAGCGCCGCCGCGTGGTTGCGGAACCCCGCGCGGCGCAGCGCTTCGTCCTCCAACAGCCCCGTGCCGGACACGATGCCGTTGATCTGGTAGATGAGGGCGGCCGGTGCGGTCGTCTGCGGTGGAGCCTGAGCCGCGGCGCGCGCGAGACGTGCATCGAACGCGGCGATCGCCGCCCGCGCCTTCTCCACGTCGCCTGTTGCTTCCGCAATCCGCAGAACACTCGTGCGCACGCCTTCGATATCCAGCGCCATCGGGATTTTCACAACGCGCAGGTGCAGCCGTTCGAGCATCGACAGCGTCGCGGGGCTGGTGAAGTCGGCCGCGAGAACGAGGTCCGGCGCCAGTGACAGAACTTCCTCTGCTTCGCCGCGTATGCGCCGGATGGCCTGCACGCGATCGGCGATCGGCGAGATGCGCGGATCGTTCACTGTCGGACTGAGAGCTGCGATGCGCGCCGGACCAACGAGGTCGAACAGCGGGATGTCGGTGCACAGGTTGAGCGAGACGATGCGCTGCGCAGGAGGCTGCGCGCGCGCGGGCACGACGGCCCCGACGATGGCGAGTGCAAACAGGACGGCGAGGGGCGCGTAACGGCGGATCATGCGACGGCTACCGATCCCGTTCGTGGAAATGGTCGTAGATGCGCTGGGCCGTCTCGGTCGAGATGCCGGTGACGGTCGCGAGATCGGCGACGCTGGCGCGGCTCACGCCCTTGGCCGATCCGAAGTGCAGCAGCAGCGCCCGTTTGCGCGTCGGGCCGATGCCGTCGATATCATCGAGTGGGTTGACGCCGATCGCTTTCGTGCGGCGCGCGCGATGGGCGCCGATGGCAAAACGGTGCGCTTCGTCGCGCAGCCGCTGGACGAAATAAAGCACCGGATCGCGCCCTTCGAGCATCATCGGCAGCGCGCGGCCGGGAATGTGGAAATGTTCGCGGCCGGCATCGCGATCGGGGCCTTTGGCGACACCGATCAGTGCGATATCGGTGATGCCGAGGTCCGCGAAAACCTCCTGCGCCACGTTGAGCTGGCCAAGACCGCCGTCGATCAACACGAGATCTGGCCGGTCGGGGAAGGTCGTGTCCTCGGTCTCGTCGATGTCTTCAGTGGGCAACGCATCCGTGGCGGTTTCCGGCACCGTGTCGACATCGACCGGGCTTTCGTCATCGGTTGGAGCGGCAGCGGCGGCGATGCGCTTGAAGCGGCGCGTCAGCACCTCGCGCATCATCGCGTAGTCGTCGCCCGGCGTGAGATCGACGGACTTGATGTTGAATTTGCGGTACTGGCCTTTCACGAAGCCGTCGCCGCCTGCGACGATCATGCCGCCGACCGCGTTGGTGCCCGAGACGTGGCTGTTGTCGAACACCTCGATGCGGCGCGGCACGCGCGGCAGGCTCAAGCGATCGGCCAACCCTTCGAGCAGGCGGCGCTGCGAGGCGCCTTCCGCGACGCGGCGGCCGAGCGCTTCCTTGGCATTGTTCTGCGCGTGTTCGACGATGCCCGTTTTGGCGCCGCGCTGCGGTACGCGGATCTCGACCTTGCGTTCGGCTTTGAGCGACAGTGCCTCGGCGAGCAGCTCGCGGCTCGGCACGTCATGTGAGAGCAGAATCAGGCGCGGCACCGGCTTGTCGTCGTAGAACTGCGCGATGAAGCTATCGAGCACGTCGCCGACATCGATCGAGCGATCGGCGCGCGGGAAGTAGGCGCGATTGCCCCAGTTCTGTCCGGTGCGGAAGAAGAACACCTGCACGCAGGTCTGCCCGCCTTCCTGCCAGGCGCCGAACACGTCCGCTTCCTCGATGCCTTCCGGATTGATGTTCTGATCAGCCGTGACATGGCTCAACGCGGAGAGGCGATTGCGGATCGCAGCGGCCTGCTCGAACTCGAGCGCGTCGGAGGCGGCCATCATGCGGTCGCGGAGCTGCGCGCGCACGTCCTGGCTGTCACCGCGCAGGAAGCGGCAGGCTTCGTCGACGAGCTTCGCGTAGTCGTCGAGCGCGATTTCGCCGGTGCAGGGGGCGGAGCAACGCTTGATTTGATAGAGCAGGCAGGGCCGCGTCCGCGTTTCGTAGACGGAATCCGAGCACGAGCGCAGCAGGAATGCGCGCTGTAGCGTGTTGATCGCGCGGTTGACGGCACCAGCCGAGGCGAACGGACCGAAGTAGTCGCCCTTGCGTTTGCGCGCGCCGCGATGCTTGAGGATCTGCGGCGCGCCGTGATCGCGCGAGATGAGGATGTAGGGGAACGATTTGTCGTCACGCAGCAGCACGTTGAAGCGCGGGCGGAACCGCTTGATCAGGTTCGCCTCGAGCAGCAGCGCCTCGCTCTCGGTGCGCGTCGTTACGAATTCCATCGACACGGTGGCGGCGATCATGCGCGCGATGCGGTTGGTGTGACCGCCGAGCCGCGTATAGTTCGACACCCGTGCCTTGAGGCTGCGCGCCTTGCCGACGTAGATCACATCGCCCGCAATATCGAGCATCCGGTAGACGCCGGGCGAGGCCGGCAGCGTCTTCAGGTAGGCGTTGATGACGTCGGGGCCGCGCGGGACCTGTGCGGGTGCATCCGCCGCGGCGGAAGGATCCGCCTCGTCGGGCCCGGTCGGCGCGGTTGTGGGGTCGCTCATGCGGGGACAATTGGGCCGGACGCGGAACGCGGTCAAGGGCGCCCTGCGGGCGGCGGTTTCGCAATTCGCTGTGCCGCAACCATATAGGGTATAACGGCGGGGACGCCCAAGCCGCGCGAGAGCCGATAAATGCCGGAGCCGATCATGAATGTGCAACCTGATGCCACCGGCTTCTCAGCCCTCGAAAACAGCTACGCGCGGCTGCCGGAGCGGTTTTTCGCCCGCCTCCCGCCGACCCCGGTGGCGGCGCCGCAACTCGTCAAGTTGAACGTCGCGCTGGCCCGCGAGCTTGGCCTCGATCCGGACGATCTGGCGTCGCCCGAAGGTGTGGAGATCCTGGCCGGCAATCGCGTGCCGGAAAACGCCGATCCGATCGCGATGGCCTATGCGGGTCACCAGTTCGGCGGGTTCAGCCCGCAACTCGGCGACGGCCGCGCATTGCTTCTGGGCGAGGTGATCGACACCCATGGCCGCCGCCGCGACATCCAGCTCAAGGGCTCGGGTCCGACGCCGTTTTCGCGCCGGGGCGATGGCCGCGCCGCGCTCGGGCCGGTGCTGCGCGAATACATCATCGGCGAGGCGATGCACGCGCTCGGCATTCCGACGACGCGGGCGCTGGCGGCCGTGACGACCGGCGAGCGCGTGTTCCGCGAGACGATCCTGCAGGGTGCGGTGCTGACACGTGTGGCGGCAAGCCACATCCGCGTCGGCACGTTCCAGTACTTCGCCGCGCGTCAGGATACCGACGCGCTGCGTGCGCTCACCGACTACGTGATCGCGCGCCATTATCCGGATCTCGCAGGCAGTGAGAACTCGGCGGCGGCATTGCTGGGGCGTGTCGTCGAGCGGCAGGCGGAGCTGATCGCGCGCTGGATGCTGGTCGGGTTCATTCACGGCGTCATGAATACGGACAACGTCGCCATCTCGGGTGAGACGATCGACTACGGCCCGTGCGCGTTCATGGACAGCTACGATCCGGCAACCGTCTACAGCTCGATCGATGAGCACGGGCGCTACGCCTACGGCAACCAGCCGCTGATCGGGCGCTGGAACGTGACGCGGTTCGCCGAGGCGCTGCTGGCGCTGATCGCCGACGACAAGGATGCCGCGGTCGCGATCGCGCAGAAGGCGATCGACTCCTATCCCGATAAGTTCGAGGCGACCTACATCACGGGGTTCCGCCGCAAACTCGGGTTTCTCGAGGCGCGCGAGGGGGACGACGTGTTCGTCAAGGAGTTCATGGATCTGATGACCGCCAACAAGGCGGACTTCACGCTGACGATGAGGCGGCTGTCGGATGCCGCGCGCGATTCGGCCGCCGACCCCGAAGTGCGCGCGCTGTTCGCCGATCCGGCGGCGTTCGATGCATGGGCCGTGCAGTGGCGTGCGCGGTTGATGCTGGAGGGTGGCGATCCGGCCGTGCGGTCGGCGGCCATGAAAGCGGTCAATCCGGCGTACATCCCGCGCAATCATCTCGTCGAGGAGGCGCTCGCGGCGGCGGGGCGCGGAGACCTCGGCCCGTTCGAGCGGCTCAATACCGTGCTGGCGCGGCCGTTCGACGATCAGCCGGAGACGCCCGAGGCCTACGCGCTGCCGCCACGCCCCGAGCAGGTCGTGCGGGCGACATTCTGCGGGACGTGAAGCGTGCTCAGCGCCGGCCACCGGCGAGGCGCACTGAATCCGGGTGTGCGCGCAGGCGTGCCATCGCCCAGATGCCGAAGGCGGGTCCGATGGCGAGTATGGTGAAGGCGTAGGTCCAGCCCATCGCCGCCACCGCGTAAGGCATCAGGTGGATCGTCAGCAGCGTCAGCAGGAAGCCGACACAGGTCTGCACGGTCAGCATCGTGCCGACGAGGCTGCGGTCGGAGAGCTCGGTCACCGACGCCGAGAACTGTGCCGAATCGGAAACGATGGTGATCCCCCACACGATCCCGATTGCGACGATGATCCACGCGGGCCCGCCGAAGGCGAGGCCCATCACCAGCGCGCAGGCGCCGCTGACGGCCAGCGAACCGATCGTGACGGCGGTGCGCCCGATGCGGTCGGCGGCCCAGCCGCCGAGGAGGCATCCCAACGCGCCGCTCGCGACGATCAGGAAAGTGACGAGGCCGGGACTGATCGGTGGCGCGTTGCCGTAGCGCAGAGCGAAGCTGGCGGCGAGGAAGCTGCCGATCCACGCCCACATCGCGTACAGCTCCCACATGTGGCCGAAGTAGCCCAAGTTGGCGAGGCGCAGCGGCGGGCTCTTGAAGGCGTCGAAAGCGTTGGCGAGACGGAAGGGCGGCGCCGGCCCCCGGTTCGGTCCGATCTCGGTGCCACGGATCAGCAGCGCGCCAAGGAGCGCGCAGCCCCCGGCGATGAGCGCGGGAAGGCGCCAGTCGAGGCCGGCGGTCGCAAACAGGTGCGGGGCCGCCGATCCGAGCGTTACCGCGCCGACGAGCAGGCCGATCAGCAACCCGAGATCGCCCTTGGCCCAGGTCGAGGCGATCTTCATGCCGACCGGATAGACGCCAGCGAGGCAGAAGCCGGTTGCGAACCTGAGAAGCGGGATGGCGAGGTCGGTCGGCTCGCAGAGCGCGATGGCGAGGTTCGCGAGCCCCGCGAGCGCGGCGGACGACGCGAAGAGCACGCGCAGATCGTATCGATCGGCGGCACTCAGCAGCGCGCTCGTCAGCGTTCCGGCGACGAAGCCGGCCTGGACGCTGCTGGTCAGCAGACCTTCATGGAACGGCGTCAGCGTCCAGCCCTGCCGGATCGCCGTGAGCGAGGCGGTGGTCGCGAACCAGGTCGTCATCGCGGCGACCTGCGCCAGCATCAGGAAGACGAGCGAGCGGGTGCGCGTACTCGCTGATCTGTCGACCTGTAGGCTTCCCGCCATGCGCCCTCCCTGGAGCCTGATCGGTTGAGATGGAAGCGCGTGAGCTTCCATCGAGAGCGTGAATCAGACTCCAAAATCAAATACGACCGCGCCAAGCCCACCAAAAGGCCGGCGCGCTCTAGGTGCGTTGTCGCGGGCGGGAGTCGGCAGCGATGATCCCGAACGCAGCACCGACGAGAACCAGACCCGCGGCGCCGCTCAACAGCGCCACAACCGGCCCGTACAGATCGGCGATGAAGCCGAGCAGCAACGGGCCGATGACATAGCCGAAATCGCCGGTCATGCGGAAGGTGCTCATGGCGGCGGCGTTCATGCCCGGAGGTGCCGCGTCGGCGGCGTAGGCGGCTGGTGCCGCACCGCCGGCGGCGATTGCGACGCCCCACACGATGCAGGCCGCGACGAACCATGAATACGACGGCGCGAAACAGAACAGCACCATCGAGAGGCCGCTGACCAGCGTCACCGGTACGATGACGGCCTTGCGGCCATAGCGGTCGGCGAGCCAGCCGGCTGGGTAGGACGAGAACAGGCCGGCGATGCTGCCGAGCATCATGCCGAAGCCGATTGCGGACACCGAGATACCGAGGCGCGCGGTGGCGAGCAGGGGAATGATCGCGAACAGGCCGCCCGTGCGCACGACCGCGTTCATGAGCGAGATCATGCTGACGAGCACATAGCCGACATTGCGCGTGAGCGTGCGTATCTGGGCGAAGAACGAGACGGTGACGGCGCTGGCGCCTGCTGATGAGCGGGCCATATCGCGCGTCTCCTGCACCGCGAACCAGGCGACGATGGTCGCGAGGAAAGCGCCGAGGCCGGCGAACAGGAACGGCGCGGCGAGGCCGAAATGCTCGGCGAGCAGCCCGCCCGGAAACGGGCCGAGGCCGACCGAGAAGATGAACGTGCCCTGGTAGATCGCGATCGTGCGGCCGCGCACCTCGGGTGTGCTGATGTCGGCGAGCACGATGTTGCCGGTCGTCAGAACCACGCCGGCGCCGAACCCGGCGACGAAGCGCGCGATGATGAACTCAGGGTAGCCCGTCGCCCACGCGCACCACAGATTGCCGACCGCGGAAATCAGCCCGCCGATGGCGAGGCTCGGCCGGCGTCCGAGGAGATCGGAAAGGCGCCCCGCTGGCAGCGCAGAAAGAAACCGCGCGAGGCCGTAGGCCGCAATGGCCATGCCGATCGCGGACGCGGGCACGCCGAACGACTGCGCATAGAGCGGCAGCGACGGCACCATCGCCCCGAACCCGAATTGGTTCACGGCCACGAGCACGCACATCCACAACAGTATGCGCCGTTCGAGCGTCATGCCGACTGTGGTCCCGCTCATTCGCTTCCGCGAACGATGGTCTCGCCCTTGATATTGTCGACGGTGACGTAGGTCTCGTAATAGGTGATGACCGGCTCGGCGCCGAAAGTCTCCTTGGCCTTGGCGCGCCATGCGGGCGTGTACCAGGCTTCGGCAGCTTCGCGCGACGTCCAATAGTAGACCCCGCCACCGCCGGCATCGCCGTTGAGGAAGTCCTTGCGCAGGAGGCCTTTGTCGGCGAGCGCCCGGAAGGTCGGGGCGGACTTCGTCTGCGCGGCGATCGCGGCATCGCGCTCCCGGCGCGGCATCGGGATCTGCACCACGGCGATAATCATTCCATGCACTCCTGGGAGCAGTTTCGCGAGATTGCCGAAACCGCAAACGGACGACATCATAGCGGCAATGGCCACTGCGCCAAGCGCAAGAAGGCCGAGGGGCACCAGAGGATCGATCGAGGGCGTATGGCCAACTGCATTCACGATCATGGCCGCTGGGGTCAGGGCGATCAGCTCGGCGCCGGCCACTTTCTGACGCCCGAACGGACGCTTGCGGCGCTGCGGCAGGTCGAGCGCGGCGAGATCATCGACTTGAGCCACACGATCGAGGTCGGCGCCCCGCGCATGGCACCCAACCAGACGCCCTACCTCATGCAGATGGGGCCGACCTCACGCGGTGCGATCCGGCGCCGCCGTGCGATGGGTGCGACCAACGATGCGGGATCGAACCTCGAGCGCATCGAGCTGACGACCCATGTCGGCACGCACATCGATGCGCTCGGCCATTTCACGATCGGCGACCGGATGCACGGCGGCTACAGCGCCGAGACGACGGTCGATGATTTCGGCCTCGCGCGGCTCGGCATCGAACAGTGCCCGCCGATGGTGACGCGCGGTGTCTGCCTCGACGTTGCGGGGCTCGACGGTGGCGATCATCTGAAGGCCGGTCGCGTGGTGACGGTGGACGATCTCAAGCGCGCGCTCGATCGCGCGAAGCTGGCGCTGGAGCCCGGCGATGTCGTGTGCATCCGAACCGGCTGGGCGCGCTTCTACATGACCGACAACGACAAATATGTAGCGGGCGAGCCGGGCATCGATGCCGACGCGGCGCGCTGGTTGACGGCGCAGGATGTGGTCGCGATCGCGGCCGACAACATGGCGGTCGAGGTGCTGCCCGGAACCAAGCACCCCGAGATCATCATGCCGGTGCATCAGCATTGCCTCGCGGAGGCCGGTGTCCATCTGATCGAGAACATGGCGCTCGACGGACTCGTTGCAGCGGGGATCACGCGCTTCTGTTTCATGGCCGCGCCGGTGAAGCTCAAGGGGGCCACCGGTTGCCCCGTGCGTCCGATCGCGCTCGTATGACCCGCGCCTTCCTGCCGATCCTGGCATCGCTGTATCTCCTGAACTTCTTCAACCTGTTTCTGCGCACGAGCTTCGGCGTCATGGCGCCCGAGCTCGAGCGTGAACTCGACTTCTCCCCGGCGGCGCTCTCGGTGGTTGCGAGCTCGCTGTTCATTGCCTACGCGCTGATGCAGATCCCGACGGGGATGCTGCTCGACCGCTACGGGCCGCGCCGCGTGCTGAGCGTGATGCTGCTGTTCACGGCGGCGGGCACGGCTCTGTTTGCGGCGGGATCAACGCCTGAGACGCTGACCGTCGCGCGTATCCTGATGGGGATCGGGTGCGCGGGCGGGTTCACGGGGGCGTTCTACATCCTCGCGATGTGGCTGCCGCCCGATCGCGTGGTCACGCAGACCGGAGCCCTCAATAGTTTCGCGGCGGTTGGCAATCTGTGCGCGACGGCGCCGCTCGCGGCGCTCATCGCGCTCATCGGCTGGCGGGAAAGCCACTGGGTGTTCACGGGTGCGATCGTGCTGTTGACGGTCGCGCTGGCGGTGTTCGTCCGCGACGCGCCGCCCGATCATCCGCCGCGGCAGACGAAACAGGAGACATTCCGCGAGGTGCTGCGCGGCGCGCGCGAGGCGATCGGGCAGCCGGGCATGGGCCGGTTGCTGTTGATCGGCCTGCCGATGTCGGCGTCCGGTGCGATCAGCGGCGTGTGGGGGGCACCGTATCTCAAGCACGTGCACGGGCTCGACGACATCAAGCGCGGCAGTGTCCTGCTGTTCATGGCGCTCGGTGGCATCTTCGGGCACTTCTTCTATGGCCGCATCGCCCGGCACTTCAATTCGCTCAAATGGCCGGTGCTGGTCGGCAGCGTGATACTGGTCGCGACCACGGGTTCGATGGCGCTGATGCAGGCGCCCTCGGTTGGACTGGTGACGGCCGTGTTCGTGATCACCAGCACCTGCAGCGCCTATCCGACCGTGGCGCATGCCTACGCACGCGGGCTGGTGCCGGCTCGACTCATGGGGCGCGGGGTTGCTGCAACCAATATGGGGATCATGACGGCGATTGCGGCCGCCCAGTTCGTATTCGGGTGGGTGCTGGGATCGTTCGTGCCCGTATCAGGTGTGCCTCCAGAGGCCGCTTACAGGGCCGCATTCGGGTTCCAGGCAGTTGTCGCCCTGGTCGGGCTGGCGGTCCTGGCGCCGCTGCGTGACGTAAAGCCTCGCGGCTGAAAAATCCGGCACATGGGCCGATCTTCTAAGTTTCCATCTTTAGTAATATTGACCTTATGTGTGGACAATCGTATTGCCCGTGCGCGAGATAATCAGTGGTCGTACGGGAAGTTCCATTTCATGCATATATTGATGGTGACTGCGGGCGGGTTCGTCCTGCTCGGGCTGTTCCTTCTCCTGGCGCGATCGTGGGGGGCGGATCGTGGCATCTTCGCCGTCGCGGCCAAGGCCTTCATTCCGGTATGGCTGGCCATTTCTCTGGTCAACCTGTGGATCGGCGTTCGCTATGCGGGCTACACCATTCTGGAGGAGATCCCGATCCTGGCCGTCATCTTCGGTATCCCGGCAGCAGCGGCCATCGCGGTGATAAGGCGCTACGGCGCGGATTGAAAAGGCCAGCAAGACGTTCGAGTCGGCGTTGGTCAGGCTGGGCTCGACCGCCGAGGAGGCGGAAGACGCGATCGCCGAGTTCCGCCGGCGGGACGCCGAGCGCCTCCAACTCGAGATCAGCGGCGGGATCTATGCCGGTCGTTGGCTGATCTACGGCAACAACCTCCGCACCTCGCGGGCCGCCGAGGAGACGGCGAAGAATGTTTTGGCGGAGCGGACGTGGCGCCCGCTTAACCGCGTTCCCAGATTGAGAGTAACTTACAGTTCGTGCGAACAGTACAACTGTAGGCGTATCACAGTTCAGGCATGTTAGCGGGTCCTGGAGAAGGCACCCGCCTCCCAATTGAGCGCCACGGGGCAATCAATATGGACTATCTCCTTGTTGTGCAGGCGCCCGCGTATCCGCTCGGCCCCGAACGATTTGCTATCGAGAGCGCCTTCGCAGTCCATCTAAAAATGCTGCTGGATGAACTCGGAGAGCGCTTCGACCGAATCGTGCTGATGGCACCGACGCTGGATGAAAACGTCTATCAGCACTCGAAGCGCACCTTGGCAGAGCTGTCCGCCGTCGACGATCGAATCGTGCTGTTTCCGGTTCCAGAAGCGAGACTCTCAATCGGTGCGTTCTGGCGGAGCGCGAGGCCGCTGTGGCGCCGCATGAGGGAACTCGTCAAGCGGGTAGGATTTGTTCATACGGGCTTGGGCGCGGATACCTATCGCCCCTCCATAGCCATGCTGAATTTGGCGGCTTGGATGGAGCGTAAGCCACTTATGTTCTTCATTGATATCGACTTCCGACAGTTGAGCCAACGCTCGTACAAGCTTGGGATCTGGGGCCGCAAGAGCTACATCATCAACAGAGTGCTGCACGACAAGGTCAAACTCGCGCAAGTCAAATGGGCAATCCGGAAATATGACCTTGTGATGCTGAAGAGCAGGTCCATGGTCGCCGATCTCGGTGGCGGCCGCGAGAATGTGCGGTTTTTTCTCGACGCCGCGCATAGCGACTGCGACTTGATTGAAAACGACCGGCTCGAGCAGCGCCTTTCGCAGCTCGGCGAAGCAGGCCGTGAACTCCAGGTCGTCTATTTCGGTCGCCTTGTGCCCTACAAGGGCTGCAAGTATATGATCGAGGCGATAAATGGCGCCCGACGGCAGGGTGCGGCCGTGTCGCTCACGTTCATTGGCGATGGCGAATCCTTGCCGGAACTTGAGGCGCAGGTGAAGGAGTTGGGGCTCCAAAAAGCCGTAAACTTCCTTCCACCTACGCCGTACGGCAAGCCACTCTTCGATCTGATCGATAAGGCCGACTTGGCCATCGCGTCGCCGACGGTAGAGGACACGCCGCGCGCCGCGCTAGATGCCATGGCACGTGGCCTGCCTATCCTTGCGTTCGATATCGATTACTTCAAGTCGCTGGCGGAGATGAGTGACGCTGTAGCGTTGGCGTCCTGGCCCGATCCGACGAGTCTTACAGCGGAACTGATATCGCTCGATAAGGACCGCGCACGCATTGCAACAATGGCGCGGCGCGCTGTCGTCTTTGCGCGCAATAACTCGCAGAATATCTGGCTGCAGCGTCGCGTCACTTGGACGTTTGAGGCACTGGACAGGTTTGCGAGCAAAGCGGGCTGAGTTCCGACGCGGAGCGCCTCACGGTCTCAATCGTCCAGTTCTTTTTTGATGAGCTTGAACGCGCGGTCGAACTCGAAGTCCCACTCCCGGCCGTCGGCGCAGCGTGCGTCGTCCACCTCGAACTTGCCGTCGTCGAACTCCATCTCGCCGCCGCTGCATCCGTGGGCGGACAGCGCTGCGACCAGTTGCGCGCGCTCCTCCTCCGTGACCGGCCGATCGGCGAACGCGGCCGTCGCGGTGATGGCAGTGACGGCGAAGGCAGTGAGAAGTCGGCGCATCATTGTCTCCAGTTGATTTGCGAAATTGGCCCGCACGATCAATCGGGCACGCGCACTATCAATGCGCGTGCCTCATACTTTGTTCCGAGCTTTTGACGTTCGTGCGACGATCCGTCCGGCGCCCGCTACTGCAGGCGGGCCGATCCGAGAGCCGCACCGCGCGGCAGCAGACCAGCGACCGTCTCCGCGATCTTCGCGCTCTCCGCCGGTTTGGTGATCACCGGCGCGTCAGGCCACGTGCTTGCGGCCTCGGCTGAATCGAACTTGGTGTAGAACATGAACGGGATGCCGAGGTCGCGAAGCCGCCGGCACACTGCCGCGGTGCTCTCCCCGCCGCCTCCCATTCTGATGTTCACGACAGCAGCCGCGAGCGCGGGATACTCCGCCAGATACAGCGCATCACGCAGGCGCCCGGCTGACAGCACCCTGGCGCCGGCCTGTGTGAACTCGTTCTCCAATTCCTGGGCGACGGAAGGCTCGTGCTCGACGACCAGGATCGACTGACCCTTCAAACGCATCATCATCATCGCAGTACCCCTGTACCGATGTGGCCGCGTCCCCTTGACAAACTAAGCTTGCCCGAAAGCGGCATCGTCAACCTGCTTGTCGTGCGGCGCACACTTGACACATGCGTCACCGTTTAGCTGCCGCGGATGTCCTCAATGCGACCATAACGCGAAGAAATCGCGATGATTCGGCGTGTTGTCGCGTAGTACCGGTGCAAGCAGATCACGGTTTGCCTTCACTCATGTTTCTGTGGATAAGCAAAATTTCTGCGAATTTGGTGCAATGCGGTTCGATGAATTTCGCCTTCGGGCCGGCGTGGATTCGGAGGTGGCGTTGGAGCCATCAGGTTCGCGGCCTGATCTCGCCGGGCGCCTCTCGGCACTCGTGACGAACGGATGGCCGCCTCCTTCCTGTGCTGTGGATAAGCCGCAATCAGCACGCTGACCGCGAGAGTCGACCGCTTAGTATATCAGCCGATCAACCTGCGCAGTGGGGGGCGGGGATGGCGGGGGCGGCGCGTTCCAATCTGAAATTAGTTGGTGGCAACAAGACTTTGCGTTCCATTCCAAAAGACCGCCGCGTGCCGCCTTGGCCGCCGCTCCGGGTGGTTGGCATCGACTATGTCCCTCCTGCCGCAGCGGTATCTCAGCACGCCGATATGCCCAAAAGCGAGACGCGCAGCCGCCCGCATTGGACCTTGCTTTGGGCCGCCGGGCTGATTGTGGTGCTGGCACAGGGTATCGAGCAGGCGATCGCCGCGTACTACGGGTGACCGATGGGCGGACTGGCGCGGGAGAGATCGGTGCCGTCGAGCGCGCTCGTGCGCGGCCGCCTCAATCTCGAGGACTGAGCGGATACACGCGCCGTCCTTCACCGGCGCATCGCCTCGCGCTGGGGGAGCCGCTGTTTGGCTCACCGAGCTGATGAGAATCTGAAGGACATGAGGCAGTCCCGGTCTCGATCGCGGAACGATCGGGCGCCGCCGTCACGGAACTGCCAGCGCGGTCCGGGAGTGGGCATGGTGCCGCTTGCGTGACTCGAACACGCGACCCCATCATTACGAATGATGTGCTCTACCAACTGAGCTAAAGCGGCCCTCGGCGTGAAGCCAAAGTGTGGTGCAGTGCATAGCTGTGACCGTGGCGGTTGGCAATCCTCTTTGGATCTCTGCGGGACAGTCTGTGTGGACGTGGCGCCGCAGTCGTACGATGCGCCGAGCGGCACTGACGGCGTGTGCCTCTGGCGGCGCTTCTATTGCAGCAATTGCTCAATCAGAAGTGGATAGAGATAATTTATGCACGTTTACATTGCATTCAGGAGTTGATGTCAATCTCCGGCTGTGTCGGAAATCACAGCGCGGCAAAGGATGAGGAACATGATCTTCTGGCTGGGCGCCCCTCCCACGAACCAGCCACGCCAGCGGTCCTGTTTTTACTGCGTCCGCCGACATGGAGCGAAGCGAGCACGCGTATCGGGGAAAGGAGGTGCGCAGGCCACGTCGAGCAATCGTCTGCGGCAAAGACACAAGCACTTGGCGAGCGGTTGACCCCCCGCTTGGATCCTGGCCTCGAGGGGCAGTCCCACGGCTCCCTCCGTGTCCTTCGGCGCCAATACAGATCCGGCCATATGCTCTGAGCTGCGGACCAGGGCCGCTGCACCCGAACTGCCATTCGGATGCAGCGGCCCTTCCTCTTTCCCTCGGCATTCCAGCGGGTTCTGCGGTGGACCAATCCTCAGCTTGGAGTCCGTAGTTGCGCAATGGACGCGGCGCCTCGTTCGCGCGAAGGCGAACGCCCGTGGGCGCAATGCTCGCAGTTGTGCCCCAGCCGCTGGCGTGGTGTATTCCCCGCGGGGTGGATGTTTGCGTTGGTGGGAGTTGGGGGATATGGCGCTGGGCGCTCATTTCTTCGTGGCATTGGTCTATGCGCTCCTGGCAGCGAGCTTCGTTGCGTCCACCGCGACGCTGATCCAAGAGTTCAAGGATCTCGACTGGATCTCCCTCGCGCTCACCCACAGTCACCTGTTCGTCTTCTTCCCGACCTTCGGGATCGTGGTCCTTGCCGCCTTCTACTGGCCGGCCGTCATCTTCACGAACCTCTACTGGACCAAAGGTTCGGTGCGGTTCGGACCGTTGCGCTATCTGCTCGGTTTCGCGGTCGCGATCGGGGCGTCCTGGTGGGTGGCACAGCAGATCGGCAGTGCCGAGCTGAGGGGCATCTGGGAGATCGAGCCGGCGACGCTGCAACGCGATGGCGGCGGACCAACGCCGTGCACGACAGTGGATGGTGTCCGGACGGAATGCCGCCGCTCGCCGTTTCTGACGGCCCTCAACGACCTTCGCACGTACGGGACCAAGCGCACGGGCTTCTCGGAGTTCACCCGGAACTGCCATCCCGATCCGCTGATCGAGCCGTCGCCCGCATACAAGGAGAGGCGCTACTGCTTTGCGGCGGGGCAGATGCTGGATGCCCGCCAATGCTGCGACGTGCAGGCGCGCTTCGCGCGGGAAGTACGGGATGTGCAGGCGGACCCGCAGCTGCGTTCACGAACCTCGGAACTCGATCAGTATTTCCTGCCGCTGAAGGTCTTCTTCGTCGTTATCATGGTGGTCATAGCGGCGCTTCTGGCGTTCCGGCGCAAGCAGGTCGCGGACCTCTATCCCAACTACGTGCCCACGATCGAACGCGGCATCATCATCGGCGGGCTCGCCATGCTGATATGGCCGCTGATGGACTACGCCTACCTCCAGACCAGCCTCACTCTGTTTGGGCGCCAGACCGATGGGCTGCATTTCCGCTGGAGCCTTGTGATCGTGCCATGGGCAATCCTGCTGCCGTTCTTCTTTCTCAGCCGAGCCAACAGCAGCCTCGAGCGCATCGCACAGGGCGCCAGCGTGCTGGCGAGCTTTGTCGCGATCATGCGCTATCAGCAGATCAACGATATCGCGGTCCGCGTGTTCGGGGCGGGGGCCGAGCGGTGGGTGATCGGGCTCATTGTGGGCTTGTCCCTGCTGGCGTTCGTCGGTCTCTTCTGGCGGATGGGTGAACCGGACGAGGAGGAACCGCCGCCGCCTGCGCCGCTCACCTGAGCTGACGGGGGAGACGGGACCGTCGCCCTGCTGTCGCGCGTGATGTATACGTGAGGCCGCGAGGCCCACTGCATACCGAGACATGCGCCAATGCTGACAATCTACGATGCCGCCGATGGCACCTGTCATGGTCTCGTCCCGCGCAGCGGCACGGCCGAGGTGACGCCGTCGACGCTGTGGCTCGATCTGCTCGACCCGACGCCCGAAGAAGACGCGCACATGGAAGCGGCGCTCGGGATCGAGATCCCGACACGTGCCGAGATGCGCGAGATCGAGGCTTCCAACCGCCTCTATGTCGAGAACGGTGCGCTGTTTATGACGGCGTTCATCATCCACTCGATCGAACAGGCCGTGCCGCGCACCTCGGCTCTGACATTCATTCTCGTCGGCGATCGGCTGGTGACGGTGCGCTACGCCGAGCCGAAGGCATTTCCGATGTTCCTCGCGCGGGCCGGAAAAGGAGACGCGCCCTGCGCACGGGCTGTCGACATCATGCTCGGCCTCATCGAGCAGCTCGTTCACCGGCAAGCCGATCTGATCGAGCGCATCCAGGACGACGTCGATCGGCTGGCGCCGGCGATATTCGAGATCAAGGGCGGGCAGCAGACACGCAGCAAGCGTCTCGATGTGACGCTCCGCACGATCGGCAAGGAAGGCGATATCATCGCGCGCGCACAGGAGAGCGCCTATTCGCTGCAGCGCCTGCTCGCGTTCCTGACCACCGCGCTCGCCGAAAAGGGCAAGGATGCGAAGTCATCGAAGCAGATCAAATCGGCGCAGCGCGACGTGGAGTCCCTGCTCGACAACATGCGTTTTCTCAGCGCCCGCGTGAGTTTCCTGCTCGATGCGACGCTCGGCATGATCTCGATCGAGCAGAACCAGATCATCAAGCTGTTCTCCGTGGCGGCGGTGGTGTTCCTGCCGCCGACGCTGATCGCATCGATCTATGGCATGAACTTCAAGCACATGCCGGAGCTCGACTGGACGATCGGCTATCCGCTGGCGATCGTATTGATGATCCTTGCGGCTGTCCTTCCCTACCTGTTCTTCCGGCGGAAAGGCTGGCTGTAGATGCGGCGCGGGCGCGGGCTCATCGCGGCGCTGCCGTTGTTGCTGAGCCCCGAAGCGCTCCATGCCGAACCGGTTCCGAAAACACCATCTTGCATGGTCGAGCGCGGAGAAGCACGCGCAGTCGCGAAGGTGATCGACGGCGAGACGGTGCGGCTCGATGACGGGCGCACGCTCCGCCTTGCAGGCGCGCTGGCACCGCGCGCCAGAGACGTTGGCGCGGAAGCGGGTGCGTGGCCGGCGGAAGCCGAGACGCGCGCCGCGCTGTCGTCGCTCGTCCAAGGTCGGACGGTGACGCTGTGGTACGACGCAACGCGGCTCGATCGGTATGGCCGCGTGCTTGCGCAGGTGACGTTCGGTGACGAGCCCGGCACGACGTGGCTGCAGGGCGTACTCGTCGCGCAGGGGCTTGCACGGGCCTATGGCCGCCCAGGCGCGGATGCGTGCGCGATGGCACTGGCCGCTCTTGAGCGGCGTTCGCGAGAAGCTGGACGCGGCCTGTGGTCGAACGCGGCGTATGGGGCGCGCCGTGCCGACGAGGGTGATGCGATCGCGCGCGCGTCCGGCTCGTTCCAGGTGGTCGAGGGGACGGTGCGCCGCACGTCGCGCGGTGGACGCGGCGAGGTTTATGTATCGATGGCATTGCGCCCTCGGGGCAGCGAGGGCTATCCGTTTGCCGTCGTGGTTCCCGCGCGTGTCAATGAACTCATCGGCGGCGTCGATCCGCGCGCGCTCGTGGGTCGTCGCGTGATGGTGCGCGGATGGATCGAGCAACGCCGTGGGCCGGTGATCGTGATCGATAGCAAGGGGCAACTCGAAGTGCTCGATGAGACGCGCCGGTAAGGCTGTTACATGTCGAGCGGTAGCACCGGGACGAGATCGCCAACGGCGACAGCCGGCGCATTAGGTGGCCGCACCAGCAGGCAATCCGCGATCGCCAGCGGCGATAGCAGCGAGCTGTCCTGCGAGCGGACCGGTGTCACGCGCGCGACGCCATTCTCGCCCACAGCCAGTGTGGCCCGCATGTAGTGCTGGCGCGGGCCGTTCGCTTCGACCGCGACCGCGGCACGCGCGGTGCGCGTGGCTTCGGAGGGCTTCGGCGCCCCGGCGAGCGTTTCGATCAATGGCACCACGAATACCCGCGCACAGACGAGCGACGAAACCGGATTGCCCGGGAGGCCGACCACCCGCAACGTGCCGAGCCGTCCGCTCATCAGCGGCTTGCCGGGCCGCATCGCGATCTTCCAGAACGCGAGTTCCATACCCTGCTGCGAAAGCACGGGCGCGACGAGATCATGATCGCCGACGGAGGCGCCGCCGATCGTCACAAGAATGTCCGCGGACCGCGCCCGCGCGACGTGTTCCAGCAGGCTTTCCGGCGTGTCGCGCGCAATGCCGAGCTGGATGACCTCGGCGCCTGCCTGGCGCATGAGCGCACCGACACCGAGATGGTTGGACGCGACGATCTGGCCGACGCCGGGCGTTTCGCCGGGATGGACGAGTTCATCGCCTGTCGAGAGCACGGCAACGGTCGGGCGCCGCCAAACCGCGACCTCGCCATGCCCCATCGAGGCGGCGAGGGACAACTCGCGCGGTCCAAGCCGGCGGCCGGCGGCGAGGAGCTGCATCCCTTCGCTGAAGTCGCCGCCGCGCGGGCGAATGTGGTCGAACTGGATGTCGTCACCCTGGATGGCGACGTGCGCCCCATCGCGGGTGGTATTTTCCTGAATGACGATGCCGTCGGCGCCGGCTGGCACCGGTGCGCCCGTGAAGATGCGCACCGCCTCGCCTTCGCCGACGCGGCCATCGAAGGGATGCCCGGCAGCGGACTCGCCGATCAGTTTCAGGCGTGTGGGGAGCGTTGCGACGTCGGTGACGCGCACGGCATAGCCGTCCATCGCCGAGGCATCGAACGGCGGCTGCGTCAGGCGGGCGGAGAGCGGCTCGGCAAGCACGCGGCCGTACGCTGAAGTGATCGGCACATGCTCGATACCGAGCGGCTTGGCATCGGCCAGCAGCAGCGCCAATGCCTCATCGACCGATAGTGCACGCGGCGTCATTCCCTCAGCCCTTCTCGTCGACGCGCCAGACGCCGGAGCGGCCGCCTGTCTTTTCGATGAGCTGCACCGGCCCGATCACCATGCCTCGATCGGCGGCCTTGAGCATGTCATAAATTGTCAGGCATGCCACCGATACCGCCGTCAGCGCTTCCATTTCAACGCCGGTCTGACCCGTCACTTTAACCTCGGCCGCAACCGCGATCCCGCAGGGCGCGTCACGCATCTCGAAATCGACGCTCGCCTTGGTGATCGCGAGCGGATGGCAGAGCGGTATCAGTTCATGGGTGCGCTTGGCCGCCATGATGCCGGCAAGGCGCGCGGCGGCCAGTACATCGCCCTTCTTCGCTTCACCCGTCGTGACGAGCGCCAGTGTTTCCGGTGCCATCGCAACGAAGCCTTCCGCGCGCGCGGTGCGGTGCGTGACGGCCTTGTCCGTCACGTCGACCATGACCGCGTCGCCGGCCTCGTTGATGTGCGATAGGCGGTTCATACCGTGCGTCCGGTCAGCAGCAGCCGTGTCGCCGCAGTGACGTCATCCTTGCGCATCAGGCTTTCGCCGACGAGGAACGAGCGCACGCCGACCTCGGCGAGGCGTTCGAGATCGGCGTGGGTCGCGATGCCGCTCTCGCCGATCACGATACGATCCGCCGGCACGCGCGGTGCCAGCCGTTCCGTCGTCGCGAGTGTGGTCTCGAAGGTTTTCAGGTTGCGATTGTTGATGCCGATCAGACGGCACGGCAGCGCGAGCGCGCGGTCGAGCTCGGCATCGTCGTGCACTTCGACGATCGCGTCCATGCCCCACGCCTGCGCGGCGGCAGCCAGATCGCGTGCCGTCGCATCGTCGATCTGCGCCATGATGATGAGAATGCAATCGGCGCCCCATGCGCGCGCTTCGGCGACCTGATAGGTGTCGAGCATGAAATCCTTGCGCAGCGCCGGCAGCCGTGTCGCCTTGCGCGCGGCAGTCAGGTACTCGGGCGCGCCCTGGAACGATGGTGCGTCGGTCAGCACGGAGAGGCACGACGCGCCGCCCGCCTCGTAGGCCTTGGCGAGCGTCGGCGGATCGAAGTCGGCGCGAATGAGCCCTTTCGACGGCGATGCCTTCTTGACCTCGGCGATCAGCGCAAACTGGCCTTCGCGCGTACGCCGCTCGAGCGCGCCGGCGAACGACCGCACGGGCGGGGCGCGGCGTGCCGCTTCCTCGATCGCCGCCTGGGGCCGAGCGTGTTTCGCTTCGGCGATTTCGGCGAGCTTGTACTTCGTGATCTTGCTCAGAATATCGCTCATGGCTGCTGATATACTCCCGGTGCCGCGCCCAAGCCAGCGGGAACGGGATGAAGCGGCAACTCAAGGGCAATATTGCTTAAAGCAAGGCGGCTTTCCGCCCCCTGGATTGTGACCTATAACGCAGACGACTGAACGGCCAGCGCCGGAGAATCCGGCCGCGCATGATGATGAGCAGGGACACGATGCAAGAGGCGGAAAAGGGCCGCGCGCCGTTCACCCTCGCGCATCTCTCCGACGTCCACCTCGGACCGTTGCCGGCCATCGGGCGCCACTGGAACGTCAAGCGGCTGCTCGGCTGGATCAATTGGCAGCGCCGCCGCCGTCACGTCTACAGCCGCGACGTGCTCGCACGGATCACCCACGATCTCGCCGCACAGGCACCGGACCATATCGCCGTGACCGGTGATCTTGCGAACCTCGGGCTTCCCTCCGAGCACGATGCGGCGCTCGCTTGGCTCGCCACGCTCGGCGATGGCGAAGGCGTGACGGTCATACCCGGCAACCACGACATCTATTCGAGCATCGGCCGCGACATGGGCACCGCGCGGTGGCAGCCGTATATGAGCGCCAACACCGCGGCCGCAGATTATGCGATCGCGGAGGCGCTGGCTGAGGAAGCCGCTTTTCCATTTGTCCGCCGCTTCGGGCCGCTCGCGATCATCGCGGTGAACTCCGCCGTGCCAACGCTGCCACTGTATGCCAACGGCCGTGTCGGGCCGGACCAGCTGCGCAGGCTTGCCATGATTCTCGACCGGCTCGGGACGGAGGGCATCATGCGCGTCGTCCTCATCCATCATCCGCCGGTGCCGGGGCTTTCGAAGAAACGTCATGACCTCGACGATGCTGCGGAACTCGCCGATGTGCTCGCGCGGCATGGTGCGGAACTTGTCCTGCACGGGCACGAGCACATATCGAGCACGCACTGGCATCCGGCGACGGGCGGCGCGATCCCGGTCATCGGGGTGCCGTCGGGGTCGCTCGCGCTGCCCTACAAGCGTGAGCCGCTGGCGCGCTATCATCTCTACCGGATCGAGCCCGGTGCCAACCGGCCGCGCATCGAACTGATCGCGCGCGGACTGGCCGAGCCCGGCGGCCCGATCGTCGAGATCGAGCGGCGGTTGATCGAGGCGTAAGGTCCTCTCTCCCCGTCCTTCACGGAGAGAAGGAGAAGAGCGGTCAGCTCAACGCCTGCTCCAGGTCCGCGATCAGATCCGCGGGATCTTCGAGGCCAACCGACAACCGCAGCAGATCCGGCGGGCAGGGCGTGCCGGCGCCTTCGACGCTGGCGCGATGCTCGATCAGGCTCTCGACGCCACCGAGCGACGTCGCGCGTTTCCAAAGCGTGATGCGTGCGGCAGTATCGATCGCCGCCTGCTCGCCGCCCGCGACGCGGATCGACAGCATCCCGCCGAAACCGCCCTGCATCTGCCGCGCAGCGACGTTGTGGCCCGGTCCCGGCAGGCCCGGATAGAGGACTTCCGCCACACGCTTGTGGTCAGCAAAATGGCGCGCCAGGGCCAGCGCCGAGGCGCACTGATGAGCGACGCGAACGTGCAGCGTGCGCATGCCGCGCACCAGCAGCGACGCTTCGAACGGCGACAGCACGGCGCCGAGGGCAGAGCGCAGCCCCCTCGCGCGATCGAGCAGCGCGTCCTCCCGCGCGAACGACAGCGCGCCCGCGATGATGTCTGAATGGCCGTTGAGATACTTCGTCGCCGAATGCATGACGATGTCGGCGCCATGCTCGATCGGCCGCGACAGCACCGGGGTGGCGATGGTCGAGTCGACGCCGAGCAGTGCACCCGCCTTGTGTGCGATGTCCGCGGCGGCGGCGATGTCGGAGATTGCCCACGTCGGATTGGCAGGTGTTTCCAGCCAGATCATGCGAGTTGCGCCGGGCCGGATCGCGGCGGC
>CAZKZT010000003.1:37077-37421 GCA_964557265.1 uncultured Hyphomicrobium sp. | reverse complement strand
GCTCCGACCAAATAAATCAATCATTTAGTCCGCTAGATTTGCCCGGG
Organism: uncultured Hyphomicrobium sp.; assembly: GCA_964557265.1. Lineage (GTDB taxonomy): Bacteria > Pseudomonadota > Alphaproteobacteria > Rhizobiales > Hyphomicrobiaceae. Next base: position 37,374 of record CAZKZT010000003.1, on the reverse strand, counting down.
AACCGTGTTGGACAGGCACGGGAGGCGTCTTGATCATGGGCTTTAGCCGAGGGATTGAGAGGGCGAGCGTGGGAACCCGACCTAGGGCGGTCCTGTCCAGCAAAGACGAACGCCTAAAAGGCCTTTACTGGTAGTTTGCTGTAACCCAGCAGATCCAGCGCAAACACCGCAAAAGCGAACACGACAAGCGCCGCACTCACGATCAGAGCAATGCGTCGACCGCGCCCATCTCGCAGCATCTCGCAGCTGCAGCAGCTTGCGGTTTCGTCGGCGTGGCTGTCGTGTGAGCGCCCATCG
>CAZKZT010000003.1:13692-37067 GCA_964557265.1 uncultured Hyphomicrobium sp. | reverse complement strand
CCCAGCAGATCCAGCCCAAATACCGCAACAGCGAATACGACGAGCGCCGCACTCACGATCAGAGCAATGAGTCGACCGCGCCATCTCGCAGCTGCAGCTGCTTGCGGTTTCGTCGGGGTGGCTGTCGTGTGAGCGCCCATCGATATCTCCCGCTGGTCAGCACAACCTTCCCTTGGAACGCCCCGCTTCTGTCGCGAGTTCCCACAGTATCAGCGGAAGGAGAATCGCCATGCGCGTTGCCAGCTGGTCGTTCGTGGCAGTGAGCGCTTTCGTCATCGGAGTGACGCTTTTCAAACTGTCGGCGCTTGTCGCCGGGTAGGGCAGATAAGGAGGATATCCGAATGTACGTGAGGCTTGGAATTGCTGCCCTTCTCTTCATGATGATCAATGCCGTATTTTTTGGTGTGGGAGCGGTGCTTGTTCTCGCAACGCCTCTCGACGCCATGGCGTCGCAGCTTATGCCGATTGTCGTTGTGGCCACAGCGGCGCTCGCTCTTCCTGTCTCCTGGTGGCTCGCACCACGTCTTCGAGCACGTTATTGGCGCAACCGCCGGCGCGATGGCATTGCGGATCGTGCGCTCGACGCTCTTTCATGATGCATTGATGCGGCGTTCGGCGCCGCGCAGGATTGCCGCCTCTCGAAGTCGAACTGGACGAGCGCCCGCTGTGGGGACGCCGCCCGATCTCCTTTTATGCGACTCATAAGCAACTCCACCGTACGCTCCACAATCGCTTCCGTGCTCACCTTGAGCGCCGAAATGGGCGGTACGTGCGTGCTTGCGAAGTCTGGGTCACCAATGCTGATGATCGAAATATCATCCGGGATGCGCAGCCCTGCGGCGGCGATCGCGTTGAGGACGCTAAGCAGCGTATTCGTTCCCTGCACAATGAGTGCAGTCGGAGGCGCGCGGCCCTTAAGCAAACCAACAACCTCATCGAACGTCGAGCCCGTCGACGTGGTTTGAAGGTGAATGGACTCGGTGGACGCCGTTTCGCCGAACTCACGCATGGCCGCTTTAAAAGCTTCGATACGCCTCCGATTGGGACGAACGTCTACGCGGGATACCAGCAGAGCAATCCGCCTGTGCCCTAGATCCAGCAGTTCGCGCGTGATCCGTTTCATCGCAGGAGTGTGATTGAACATCACCGCATCCTTGCTCATCTCGATGTCGCGATCGAGGATGACGGTCGGCATGTCACTTGCGTTGAGAAAATCTACAATGCGGCGGTCGCGTTCGTTGCCGGGAGTGAGAATCATGCCGTCCATCCCACGTTCCGCAAACAACTGAAGCGTCTCCAGCTCTCGCTCCGCGTTGTTGAGTCCCGTCGCTAGAAGCAGCACGTAACCTTCGGCCCGCAGGCGCGCCTCCATCGCCTGGAACAGACGCGCATAAAGAGGGTTGGTCGCTTCCGAGAGCATGCATCCGATGGTCTTACTCGAGCGCGAGCGTAGCGCACGCGCTGCATGGCTTGGCCGGTAGCCCAGAAGATCGATCGCACGCTGGACGCTCTCACGAGTCTCCTTTGAAACGTTTGCGGCACCGTTGATCGTGCGCGAAGCGCTGCCGAGCGAGACACCGGCCAAAGCTGCTACATCTCGAAGATCTATGCGTTTTTTGACCATTACCTCAATGCGCTCCGGAAAGAAGGCTTCGGTCCCATCTTAGCGGAATCGAGGGCCTCATGGGCGCTACAAGTACTATATTGAAACGTTTCCATTCAAGCGCTACGCTCTCGTTAGGAAGCGCTGACATCCAACCTCGATATGCAGCACGCCTTCAGAATGGCTGCACTTGGTGGCGTGCTCTGGATGGATAAGGCGGTCGAACTGGGGGAGTAGATGGCCCGTATTCCGTACGTCGATCTCGAGTTGGCTCCCGATGCGATCAAGGAGCAACTTAAAACCCGCAAGCCGCTCAACATCTACCGGATGCTCGCGCACGCCACCACGGTGGCGCCTGGCTTCCTCATGATGGGGCGAGGGCTGCTCCGCGAGAGCGAACTTGATCCTCAACTCCGGGAGCTCGCGATACTCCGGGTGGGCATCCTCAGTGGTGCGAGCTACGAGGTTCATCAGCACAAGCGCGTCGCTAAGTCGGTCGGTCTTTCGGACGTTAAGATCGAAGCGATCGGTGAGGGGGCAGCCTCGCCGACATTCACCAAGCTCGAGGCGCTCGTGTTGGCCTTTACTGACGAGGTGGTGTGCAAAGTTAAGGCTGGCGACACGCTATTTGAAGACCTGCTCGCGCGCCTGAATGAGCGGCAGATGGCCGAACTCGTCCTTACGATCGGTTTCTACATGATGGTCTGCCGCTTCCTCGAGAACTTCGAGGTCGACATCGAGCCGTCTGGATCATTCTGAGCTTGGATCGCCGGCAGTCCCAACGTAGCTCCATCGGAGAACACGAATGGCCCTTCCTAATTTACCGCCAAACGAAGTCACACCCGATCAACATGTATTTGATGAGGCGCTTGGGCGGGCTCCGGGACGGGGCCGCCTCAACGGTCGGCGCATCATGGTGGTGGGTGCTGGCCAGCGTCCGACGGTCGATGCGGAGCCGCCGGTCGGCAACGGCCGGGCGATCTCTTTGCTATTCGGTAGAGAAGGCGCGCACGTTGCCTGCATCGACATCAATCGTGAGGCCGCCGAGGCAACGGCCTCTCGCATTGTCCGCGAAGGCGGCAAGGCGCTTGTGGACGTCGCGGACGTTGGCGAAGCGGGGGAGATCTCGCCTCTCGTTGATCGCTGCCATGCGCAGCTTGGCGGACTCGACGGCCTGGTCCTCAACGTCGGCATTTCCAAAGGTTTGCGCCTCGACGCGATGACAGCGGAGATCTGGGATCGCGATTTTGCCGTGAATGTGCGCAGCAACATGCTGTTTGCGCAGAAGGCCATTGCGGTCATGGAACCGGGTTCCACCATCGTTATCATCTCTTCTCTCGCCAGCCTTCGTGCCGTAGGGCGCAATCCGGCGTACGAAACCTCGAAAGCGGCCCAGGTGGCGCTCGCGCGCAGTATCGCCATGGCGGGGGAGGTGCGTGGCATCCGGTGCAATGCGATCGCACCGGGATATGTGGATACGCCCATGGGCAGGGATGCGTCGCGCCGACGGCCCAATCGCGCCACCTCCGTGCCCTTTGGCCGTCAAGCGACAGGATGGGAGGTGGCGTATGCCGCCTTGTTCCTTACGTCGCGGGAGTCCTCCTACGTCAACGCACACTGCCTGGTTCTCGATGGAGGCCATCACGTTGGCATAGTACGGGGCGGAGGTACGTGACGACATCGGAGGCAATCATAAAACCCGCGAACAAGCAAAGCGGGCCACATTCAACGGGAGACAACGCCATGATGAAACGGATGCCTAAAGTCGCGAAGGCTCTGCTTGCGGTTATCCTCACAACCGTTGGAGGTCCGACGGTGCTTGCGCAGAAATCCGGCGGCACCTTGAAGGTGTACAACAGCACCAACCCTCCGAGTGCGTCGATCCATGAGGAGGCGACCATCGCGACGGTTGTGCCGTTCTCGGCTGTGTTCAACAACCTCGTCATGTACGACCCCACGAAGGTACGGAACAGCTTCGACGCCATTATCCCCGAGCTTGCGGAGAGCTGGAGCTATGACGACAGTCGCCTCAAGCTCACCTTCAAGCTGCGGTCGGGTGTTACCTGGCATGACGGCAAGCCGTTCACGGCGAAGGACGTGCAATGCACGTTCCATCGCCTGAATGGCAAAGAACCCAATTACTTCAGGCGCAATCCGCGCAAGGTCTGGTACGAGAATCTGATCGAGGTCACCACCAATGGCGACCATGAGGCCACGTTCCATCTCAGTCGGCATCAGCCGTCGATCATTGCGATGCTGGCGTCGGGGTTCTCGGCCGTCTATCCGTGCCACGTGGACGCAAAGGAAATGCGGACGGCGCCGGTCGGGACAGGCCCCTTCAAGTTCGTCAGTTTCAAAAGTAACGACAGCATCAAGTTCGAGCGTAACCCTAGCTACTGGAAGCAGGGTCTGCCCTATCTGGATGCGATTGACTGGCGCATTGTCCCGAGCCGCTCGACGCGCATCCTTGCCTTTACCGCCGGCGAGTTCGATCTCACGTTTGTGGCCGATGTTCCGGCTGCGCTGATCCGTGACGTGGGCAAGCAGGCGCCGGCTGCGACCTGCGCGTACACACCGACGAACGTGCCGACCAACATCATCATCAACCGCGACCGCGAACCGTTCGGCAATCCGGAGATTCGGCGTGCCGTGGCGCTTAGTCTGGATCGTAAGGGAGCCATCGACATCCTCAGCGAGGGGAAGGCCGATATCGCAGGCTGGATGCTGGCGCCGCCTGTCGGTGCTTGGGGAATGCCGCGCGAGGACGTTGCCAAGATGGACGGCTATAGCGGGAACCTCGAGCAAAACCGCGCCGAAGCGCGGAAGATCATGGAAGGCCTTGGGTATGGCCCTAACAAGCGTCTCCCCGTCAAGGTTTCGACGCGCGATTTTGCCTCCTACCGTGATGCGGCTGTCCTGCTCGTGGACTATCTCAACCAGGTCTACTTTGATGCCCAGTTGGACGTGGTCGAGTCGAGCGTCTGGTTCAATCGCCTCAATCGTTTCGACTATGCGATCGGTTTGAACCTTTCCGGCGTGGGTATAGATGATCCTGATGTCACGCTGGCGGGTGGCTTTGCATGCTCGTCCGAAATGAACCGCACAAAGTATTGCAACCCAGAGGTCGACAAGCTGATCGAGGCCCAATCGAAAGAATGGGACATCGAAAAGCGGCGCCGGATCGTCTGGGAGATCGAGCGCAAATTGTCGGCCGATGTCGCGCGACCTGTCATGTTCCACAACAAGGGTGGAACGTGCTGGCAGCCCCATCTCAAGGGTTTTGTGCACCAAGAGAACAGCATTTATAACAACTGGCGCTTCGAACGCGTCTGGCTTGATAAGTAGCCGCAACGTCCGGATGCGATGTAGATGATTATGGGCGGGCGCACCTTGAACGTGCGCCCACCTTGGCCGCGAGGCGTTCTTGCGCATCAAGCTTCGTCGGTACTCGGCGAATAGGCTGATGTTCTGGAGCGGCCGCCTTCGGCACCCAGCTTCAAGTTGGGGGGGACGCAATTGGAGGCGGGAGCACCGCATCGCGGGGCAGTTATCTGGTTGTGTTCCCGTCCTGCGTCGAAGTAGCCGACGATTTGGCGTTGCGCATGAGCGAATACGTCTGCCTTCGATGAATAGGGGCAAGGCTGCCAGAGCGATTCAAGAACGATCCACTGCCCCGCCGCCGGCTGATCACGCAAATGTAGGTTCTGGAAGGTCGCCCTATAAGGCCGCTTCAACCGGGAGAAGCGGAGCGCCACTCGGCGACGGCGGCACCGTTGGTGGCAGGAGCGGTGATCGATATGTTCTCTCAAGTGGCAAGCCATGCTTCAGGGTGTGGCGCTCATGGGGCACCAACTCGGTAGCTTCATGGGAGCATTCGGGGCGGCTTGCTCTTCGTCAGCTTCGGAGGCTACGATCTCGCTTGGCAGCTTGGCGTTGGCATTGCAGCGGGCCTACTTCAAATGGGCTGCGCTGTTCTTCGGTCTTCGGAAAGCTTGTCGAACACCCGACGAGCTAGAGAAGCATTCTGAAACAATTTGCAGCGGCACCATATGCGCGAGCTGCTCGTGCGCGACTGTAATAGATATGCGCCGACCTTCGGTGCGGCGTGAGCAGGCCGCGCCGTGTCACTGCATAACCGGACGTATGTCTGCATCGATTGACAGGTTGATTGGTCGCGAATTCTGATCGGCTCCGCGACCTGACGAACGAACACGGCTCGAATGACCCTGACTCCACCATCCCCGCCTGGTCCGCGACCACCGTCCTTGCGGATCGGCACACTTTTGAAGCTGCGGCCGGGCGGCCGCCGCTGGCCATTCGCAATGCGCGCCGCCCTTTGCACCGGCGTGCCGGTATTGGTCGGCTGGGGGGCGGGCGATATCTCTGCCGGACTCATGGCCACCATCGGCGCTTTCACCTCGCTCTATGGGAGCGATCGCCCCTATTTGAATCGTGCCATTCATCTGGCGGTCGTTGCGTTAGCCTTCTCCCTCGCCGTCGCGCTCGGCGTATGGGCGGCCCGCGTGCCAATGCTTGCGGTTCCCACGATTGTCCTGATCGCCACGGTATCGACATTCCTGTGCAACGCGCTGCGTGTCGGGCCACCGGGCGCCTACATGTTCGCGCTTGCCTGTGCTGCCGGCACCGGCATGCCCATCGGCCACCTTACTGTTCTTCAAATCGGTCTTTTGGTTTTCGCCGGAGGTTCGTTTGCATGGCTGGCCCATATGGCCGGCGCTCTTGTCTCTCCCAGAGGACCGGAACGGAATGCGGTCGCTTCGGCGGGGCGCGCTGTCGCGGGTTTTGCCGAGGCTATTGGTACGCCCGAGGAGGACGGCGCCCGACATGCGGCCGCGCTGGCAATGCATGATGCGTGGACCACACTGGTAACGCATCAACCCTCACGGCCCCACGCCAATGGCTCGCTGAGCCATCTGCGTGCACTCAATCGGGAACTGAACCTGCTTTTTGTCAGCGTCATGAACAATCCGGCCATTCGTCGCGCAGGCGCAGCGGCCCTTGCCGATCAGGCGCGGCTGCTCGCGGCTCAGGCGATGGATACCAGCGACCGTGCGGAGCGCACGGATCCTAGTCACGTCCCTCTGGGTCATCACGGTGTGATGGCCTCTCTGCGTGAAAGCCTTCGATCATGGTCACCGTCAGTTCTTGCGGCGGGCCGCGTTGGTGTCGCTGCGGCAATCGCTGGCGCGATCGGGATGGCGCTGGATTTGGAACGCGCCTATTGGATCATGGCTGCCGCCGTCCTGATCCTGCATCAGGGGCTGGATTGGGTACGGAGCCTGCAACGCGGAATTGAAAGGATGGCCGGCACGGTCCTCGGCCTGGTCCTGGCCGCGGCTGTTCTTGCAGCCGACCCGCAAGGGATGTGGCTCGCACTGACGCTTGTCTGCCTTCAATTTATCATCGAGATGACCGTGACGCGCAACTATGCGCTGGCTGCCGTCTTCATTACAGCTGCGGCCTTGACGATCTCGTCGGGCGGCCATGCGGTGCCGGATGTCGGCCACCTGCTCTGGGTGCGCGGCGTCGATACTCTTATCGGCTGTGTGACCGGCCTCGTAATCCTAGCGATGACGACGCCCCGCACTGTGGCGGTGCGTATTCCGCAGGAGATCGCACGTACTTTGGCCTCTCTGGGTACAGCGCTCGACTTTGCCGTTGCCGGTGAGGTTACTACCAACAACGCCCGGCGCGCGCGCCGGGATTTACAGCATCGCACCATTGCCCTCCTCCAGGCCTATGATGCTGGTGTCGGCGCCACGCTGTGGCATCGCGACGTTGCCGAACGGTCATGGCCTGCCGTCGTCGCGACGCAACGACTCGCCTACCGTGTGCTCTCCACCTGTTGGTCGCTGGAAAATGCGGGTACCGATGAGGCGCCGGTATTGGCCCGCACGCTGTTCGGCCAAGACGGCCAGCAAGAGATAAATCAAGCGCTGGCGTTGCTCATCAATGCCGTTCGTACCGGTACGAAGCCCGAGCGACTTCCACATCTGCCAGAATTTCTCGGTAACGACGTACGCCACCTACGTGACTCCCTCGTGCAGAATTCTGCATATAGCCCGGCGTGAAGCCCATTGCGGCGATGTACGGTGGTATTCATTCTCGTGTGGGAGCGGCTACGGCAGTCGCGGCGTGACAAGTCCGATATCTTGCGGGCTGCATGGCGATGCGATAGCCTGCAGCATGTCGGCGTGAAGCAGTTCATAAGCGTCGGCAGGGTGGAATTGGCGCGGGTCGAATGCGCCATTCGGAAGGCGCTGGGTTTCCAGACCGGCGCCTTTTTTGTTGCGGTCGTTCCACCTGTATCGAGGAAAGATAGCTCTTCCTGGTTCCGTCCGACAAAGTGGTCATATTGGGGTGTCGTGTCTGTCCGAGTTCTTAAGTCGTTTTGCCTCGTAGCGCGCGAGGGGTCTTTTGCGGCTGCAGCGGATAAACTCGGTCTGACTCAATCAGCCGTCAGCCTGCAAATGAAGGCCCTAGAGGAAGAACTGAAGACCGAGCTCTTTGACCGGACGCAGCGCCGCCCCACTTTGAATGAGAAAGGACGGGCGCTTCTTGAGCGTGCCTCCGAGATCATTCGCCTTTACGAAGGGCTTGGCGATGCCGTGTCGGATGAGGAGGATCTCGTCGGAACTTTGAGCATCGGCTCGGTGTCCACAATCGCAACCGGTATCCTTCCGGAGGCGTTGGTCCGTCTTTCGGTCGCGCATCCGCGCCTCAAAGTGCGCGCCGTGAATGCACTCTCGGCTGAGCTTGTCGGCATGGTCGATACCGGCGATATCGATGCGGCTTTGGCCAGTAGGCCTCCGGGCGAGCTACCCATGGGTTTGACTTGGCACGGATTTGCTGACGAACCTCTTGTCGTCATTGCGCCGGATACAGTGGCCGCCTGTGATGACGAGGCCCTTCTGCGTGGATTTCCAGTGATTCGCTTCAATAAGCACGCTTGGGCAGGGCGCGTGATCGATCAGGAGTTGCGACGCCGCAAGATCGAAACGCAAGACATCATGGAACTCGATTCGATCGAAAGCATCGCGCTCATGGTTGGTCGTGGGCTCGGCGTCGCCGTCGTCCCCCACAGGACCATGGATCGGCCCTTCCCGGTGGAGCTGACCGTCGTGCCCTTCGGCGATCCCCCGATCGTCCGCTCCGTCGGGCTCATCTCGCGAACGGTCAGAGCCATGCCGCGCGCTGTGGACGAGCTGATTGCAATTCTCCGATCGGTGGCGGCGGAAAGCGACCCGCACCTGCGTCTCAAGTTTCCCTCACGACGCGCTTGAGGGAATTAAAGTTGTTATCTACAGCGCGTCCGAAGACCATACGTCAGCCGCACGCGAGGTTGACATGGATGGCCCACTTTCTGGACTAGTCGTACTCGATCTCTCCCGCATTCTCGCCGGACCGACATGCACCCAGCTGCTCGGTGATCTCGGGGCCGATATCATCAAGATCGAACGCCCGGGCGGTGGCGACGATACCCGTCAATGGGGACCGCCATTCGTTGGCGAGACCGACGGTTCAAGAGAGCGATCCGCCTACTTTCTCTGCGCCAACCGCAATAAGCGCTCCGTCGCCGTGGATTTTGCCTCGGAACAGGGCGCCTCGATCATCCGTCGCCTGGCGGCCAAGGCGGACGTCGTTATCGAAAACTACAAGGTCGGTGGGCTCGCCAAGTACGGCCTCGACTATGCAAGCCTCAGTGCAATCAACAGCCGGCTTGTCTACTGCTCCATTTCGGGCTTTGGCCAGACTGGTCCCAATGCGCAGCAGTTGGGATACGACGCACTCATTCAGGCCATGGGCGGAATCATGAGCCTGACAGGTGAACCCGATGGCATGCCTATGAAGGTGGGGGTTGGCATCGCGGATGTCGTTTGCGGCCTCTACGCTGCCAACGCCATTCAGGCCGCTTTGCGCTGGCGCGATGCCTCGGGGCAGGGTCAGCACATAGATATCGCACTGTACGACACGCAAGTCGCTTGGCTCATCAACGAAGCGACGAACTATCTTGTGTCCGGCACGCTCCCCATCCGGCGCGGCACCGCACACCCCAACATCGTTCCCTATCAGGTCTTCGAGACTCTCGACGGCCACGTGATGTTGGCCGTCGGCAATGATGGTCAGTTTGCGCGTTTTGCTTCGATTGCCGAGCATCCGGAGTGGGCAACTGATGTACGCTTCGCAAAGAACCCGGCACGCCTCGCCAATCGCGCAGCGCTCGTTGATCTCGTGACCGCAGCCATGCGCTCACGCCGCACGTCCTATTGGGTCGAGGCTTTTACGAACGCTGATGTACCCTGCGGTCCGGTGCGAGATCTGGCAGAGGTATTTTCCGACGCACAATGCGAAGCGCGCGATCTCAAAGTCATGATTGAAGACGACACGTCCGAGGCTGGCGCGGTTCCAGCGATCGGAAACCCGATCAAGCTCTCCGCCACTCCGGTAAGCTATCGACACCCTCCACCTCGTCTCGGGGCCGATACGCTCGACGTGCTCCGAACTGTGGCAGGGCTGCCCGAAGACGAGATAGCCCAGCTGAGGCGTAACGGAACGATATGCTGAAGGACCGAGACCAATGAAGCTGACGCAGGAACAAATCGCTCTCAAAGCGAAGGCCGCCGAACTTTCGAATGGTCTCATTCGCGAGCGAGGTCCCCAGGTCGACAAGGCGGGCGAGTATCCGTGGGACGTCGTGGAAGCGCTGAAGCAGGAGCGCTTCTTTGGGATGACCATCCCCAAAGAGTACGGGGGACAGGATCGTAGTTTTCTGGACACCGTCCTGGTCATCGAGGAAATGGCGCGCTCCTGCACGGTTACCGCCCGTATTGTCGTCGAAGCCAATATGGGCGCGATCTCGACGGTGATGGCCTACGGCACTGAGGCCCAGAAAAAACGCGCGGCCGATCTCGTGTTGTCCGGCGACAAACCTGCCATCTGCATCACCGAGCCCGATGCCGGCAGCGACGCGAGCGGCATGACGACACGCGCCGACAAACGAGGCAATCGCTACATCCTCAATGGAAAGAAGCATTGGATCACCGGCGCCGGCATCTCACGGCTGCATCTGATTTTTGCTCGCGTATTCGACGAAGCCGGTGAAGACCTTGGCGTCGGCGGGTTCCTGGCCGTGCGTGGCGAGGCTGAGGGGCTGCGCATGAGCAAGCGTGAGCCAACCATGGGCTTGTGTGGCATGCCTGAGGGAGAGCTGGTGTTTGAGGATCTCGAGATCACGCCGGATATGGTGCTTCTGCCACCGTCGGGTTTCAAGCGTGGCTTTGTCGATCTGATAAACGCCTACAACAGCCAGCGCGTCGGCGCCGGTACGGTCGCCATGGGTATCGCAGCCGGCGCACTCGAACATGCGGTCGCATGGGTGAAGGAGCGCGAGCAGTTCGGTCGTCCGATTGGTGAGTTCCAGGGCTTGCAATGGATGCTTGCCGACATGCAGACACAGCTTACGGCATCCCGCCTCATGCTCTATGCTGCGGCCACCTCCAATGGCCCAAATGGCAGTCCCTTTCCCGATCCTGAGCTCGCAGCCCAGGCAAAGATATTCGCATCCGAGGCCGCAATCAAAATTGTGAACGACGCCCTTCAGATGTTTGGGGCTCGCGGTTACTCGCGGGACTTTCCGATTGAGCGCATGGCGCGGGACGTTCGCATGTTCACGATCGGTGGCGGCACAGCTCAGGTTCTCCGTAACCTGGTCGCCAGCAAAGTTCTCGGCTGGAAGCTCCCCCAAACCCGTGATGGCTTTCTACCAAAAAGTTAGACCTCTTCCGGACGGGAAACACCAGAAGGTGCTTCTGCGCGCCTACACGGTGTGGCACTCGATAAGTGATAACAAGTGTGGGGAGCTTCGCGTCGGTTTGCAGAGTTTGCTCACATTGAAACCTTCAGCCACATCCTTTCGAAAAGCGACATTGCTGTCGTCTGCCTGGCTATCGACCGACTGGCAGGATCCTGGCCTTGCTATTCTAGCTGCCTATCAAATCACGGGAGGCCCATCCCCCGAAGTCGCGTGCACGAACGCCAGATTGTAGTGGGCGAGCGCAAAATTCGGGCTGAGCGTCACGGATTGGTCGAGTTCCAGGATTGAGCCATGGGTGCGGCCGCGCAACCAAAGCGCCCGCGCCATGGCCCAATGCGCCGCAGGATCGCGGTCGTCCGCCATCAGGCTCTGGCTTGCCGCGACGTAGGCGCGCTCAGCTTCCTGCGCACGATCCGCCCAGCCTTGGAATGCGCTCTGCCAATGCGTGAAGGGCAAACCGGTATAATCGTGCCGCCAGACGGTCAGATGTTTGCGATTTTATTGCGGAAATTTATGCTCCCTGACATTAATTCGTGCACTGTTGCACAATTGATCGTCGACCGATTGAAGGTCCGGCTCGATGTCTACTATGTGGCCCGTTGCAAACGCATCATCTGAACGGCGCTCGACCGGGGCAGTCGAGCGGCGCAGGGAGGCTGTGACGACGGTTGCCATCGTGTGCGGCATCGTACTCGCGACGACTTTCTTCGGCATTGCGACCCGCTCAAGCGGCTTGTTGGCAGCGCTCTGGCCGGCAAACGCCTGTCTGCTCGGCGCGATGGTGCGTTGGCCGCGGCTTGCGACGCCGGTCGGCTGGGCCGCGGCACTGGGGGCCTACCTCATCGCCGATCTCGTGACGGGTAGCAGCGTGGTCAATACGCTGCTGCTGACCGGTGCGAACCTGGCCGGCATCATTGTCGGCTACCTTCTCTTCATGAGGATCGACGAAGAGCACCGGCGCCTGCAGCATCCGATGTCGGTGGTCTACTTCATCGCCATCGTCGCCGCCGCGTCGCTGTCGGCGAGCCTCGTCGGCTTGATCGCCAATCCCATCGTCCTCGGTGGCGGCGCGCTGATCGGGTTGTCCTTCTGGTTCGCCAGCGAGGCCGTGAATTACATCGCTTTCCTGCCCGTCATATTGTCGATGTCGGCGTTGCAATGGCGATCGCTTGCGCTGCGGCGCGCGGACGATTCTATCTACGGATGGCTCGCGCGCGCGGCACCCGCGATGGCGCTGCTCGCATCGTGCGCGATCGCCGTTTTCGTTGGCGGACCCGGTTCGCTCGCGTTTCCAGTGACCGCACTGCTCTGGTGCGCGTTGACCTACAGCGTTTTCGCGACGGCAGTTCTCGGTCTTCTTTTCACGATCTGGACGCTCAGTGCGATCAAGCTCGGCCTCATGGCGGGATGGCTCGACGCGAGCAATCAGCACGCGATGATCTCGATCCGGCTGGGTGTGACGCTGATGACGCTGGCGCCGATAACTGTCGCGAGCGTCGTTGCGGCGCGCAACGAACTGCTGGCGCGGCTCAGCTACATCGCGGACCATGACGCCCTCACCGGCGTTCTCAATCGCCGTGCCTTCATGGAGCGCGCGCAGCAGCTCATTGCGCATCCGGACACTGCGAATGGCCTGATGGCTGTCCTGATGCTGGACATCGACCACTTCAAATCGATCAACGACACCTACGGGCACGCGAACGGCGATCTCGCGCTCAAGGCATTCGCCGCGACCGTGCAGCAGAACCTGCGAGAGAATGATTTGATCGGGCGGCTGGGCGGCGAGGAGTTCGCCGTGTTGCTGTATGGCTGCCTCCCCGGGGAAGCCGCGCGCGTTGCCGAGCGCATCCGGGCGAGCGTCGCGGCGTCGGCGATCGATACCGATGCTGGGGCCACGATCACGCCGACCGTAAGCATCGGGCTGGTGGAGGCGCGGCCGGGCGCGAAGGACATCGAGCGGTTGCTCAAGGATGCCGACGCAGCGCTCTATGCAGCCAAGGCGGCGGGACGCAATCGTGTCGAGGTGCACATTGATGGCGCGTCCGCCTAGTGTGATGATCGAGAAATTCGCCACATCACGGCGCTGGGTCGGGAGAGAATTTCTCGATCTGAATCACACTAGCAAGATTATGATTCTAGTGTCCCTTCTGATTCCGAAGTTCGCTCGGGACACCAGCATCGAGAACTGGCGAACTTCGGAATCGGGACACTAGCCTGTCTTCCTCTTGCCGCCCGCGGTGCGCCCTGCTTTAACCGTCGCCGAAGGGGCGCCGTGCCCCGCAGCATCGTACGACGGAGGCAAGCCTGTGGCCGCACTTCCAACCAGCATGACCGGCATCGCGCTCGACGGCAAAGGCGGCCCCGAGGTGCTGAAGCCCTCCTCGATGCCGCTGCCGCAACTCGGCCACGGCCAGATTCTGGTCAAGGTCGCCGCGGCCGGCGTCAATCGGCCGGACGTGCAGCAGCGCATGGGCGCCTATCCGCCGCCGCCGGGTCATTCGCCGCTGCCCGGCCTCGAGATCGCGGGTGAAGTCGCGGCCGTGGGCCCGGGCGTCGCGCGCTGGAAGGAAGGGGACAAAGTCTGCGCGCTGGTCAACGGCGGTGGCTATGCCGAATACTGCATCGCCGAGGAGGTGCAGGCGCTCCCGGTGCCCAAAGGGCTCACGATGGCCGAGGCGGGTGGCTTGCCCGAGACGGCGTTCACCGTATGGAACAACGTCTTTGAGCGTGGCCGTCTCGAGGCGGGCGACTGGTTTCTCGTTCATGGCGGCACCAGCGGTATCGGCACCACGGCCATACAACTCGCCAAGGCGTTCGGCGCGCGCGTCATCGCAACGGCCGGCAGCGCGGACAAGTGCCAAGTGTGCCGTGATCTCGGTGCCGACGCTGCGGTCAACTACAAGACCGAGGACTTCGTCGCGGTCGTGAAGGACGTCACCGGCGGCCATGGCGCCGATGTCACGCTCGACATGGTCGGTGGCGACTACACCGAACGGAACATCGCCGCCGCGGCCGAGGATGGCCGCATCGTGCAGATCGCGACCCTCGGCGGGCCGACGACCACATTCACGCTGGCGCGCCTGATGATGAAGCGTGTGACACTGACCGGTTCGACGTTGCGCCCGCGCACGCGCGAGGTGAAGGCCGGTTTTGCGCGTGCGCTCGAAAAGAAGGTGTGGCCGCTGATCGCGGCGGGCGAGGTCAAAGTGATCATGGATTCGACCTATCCGCTGGCTCAGGCCGCCGATGCGCACCGCCGCATGGAGACGAGCCAGCATGTCGGCAAGATCGTGCTGACGATCTAGCCCGCATCGCCGCAGCAGGATCGCGCTTCCATGACGCTCGTGCGCTCGCTCGTCTACTTCGTCGTGTTCTACGTCGTAACGGCGCTGTTCGTCGTGCTCGGTAGCTGGCTGTTCGTGGCGCCGCGCTCCTGGGCGATGAGGGGGCTGTCGATCCACGGCAGTACGTGTACGTGGCTGCTCCGTCTGATCTGCGGCACGCGGATGGAAGTGCGCGGCCGCGAGAAGCTGCCGCCGGGCGCCTGCCTTGTCGTGTCGAAGCATCAGTCGGCGTGGGATACGTTCGCGCTGATCCCGCTCTTTCACGATCCGGCGATCGTGCTCAAGGAGGAGCTCAAGTACATCCCGTTCTACGGCTGGTTTTGCCTCAAGTTCGAGCACATCCTGGTCAGCCGTGATCGCGCCAGTGCCGCGCTGAAGAAGCTGGTGGCCGACGCGGCGCAGCGGGCGGCCGAAGGGCGTGAGGTCTTCATCTTTCCCGAAGGGACGCGGCGCCCGCCGGGTGCCGAGCCGGACTACAAACCCGGTTATGTGGCGCTCTACGAAGGGCTCGGCCTTCCTTGTTATCCACTGGCGCTGAATTCCGGACTCTACTGGCCGCGCCGTAGCATGCTCCGTCATCCGGGTACGATCATCGTCGAGATCCTCGACCCGATCCCGCCGGGCCTGCCGCGCAAGGAGTTCCGCCGGGTGCTGGAAGGGCGTCTGGAGGCCGCGAGCGATCGTCTGCTGCAGGAAGCAGCGGCCGCCGCCGACGCGCCGCCGCTGCCGCCGAGTGCGGTCGAGCGGCTGGCCGAGCTCAGGCTCAGTGCGTAAGCACGCAGCAAGAACGCAACGAGAACATTTTCATTGACGGAACGTTTCCGGAACACTATATCTAGCTCCTAGCCCGAGAGCGGGAGCGCGCCGTGAGCAAGGCGAACGAACATACCGAAATGCCGGCGATTTCGCGCTTCGTGTGGGACACGAAGTATCGCCTGAAGTCGGCGGATGGCGGACCGCTCGAAGCCGACGTCGGCGCGACGTGGGCGCGCTTGGCCGCGGCCGGTGCGAGCGTTGAAAAATCCCGCGTCCGCAAGGCGTGGCAGAAGCGCTTTCTCGATGCGCTGAGCGGGTTCGAGTTCCTGCCCGCGGGCCGGATCATCGCGGGCGCAGGCGCGGGCCGCGACGTCACCCTCTTCAACTGCTTCGTCATGGGTCCGATCAGCGATGATCTGACCTCGATCTTCGACAACGTGAAGGAAGCCGCCCTCACGATGCAGAGGGGCGGCGGCATCGGCCACGATTTTTCGACCCTTCGGCCCAAGGGTGCACTCGTGAAGAGTGTGGGGGCGGGCGCCTCGGGGCCGGTCAGTTTCATGGATGTCTGGGACGCGATGTGCCGGACGATCATGTCGGCGGGGCAGCGGCGCGGCGCCATGATGGCCACCATGCGCTGCGATCACCCCGACATCGAAACATTCATCGATGCGAAATCCGATGCGCAGCGATTGCGCAACTTCAACCTGTCTGTCCTGGTGACCGATGCGTTCATGGCAGCGGTCGAGCGTGACGATACGTGGGCGTTGACGTTCGAGGGGACCATCTACCGCACCGTCCGCGCGCGCGCGTTGTGGGACCGGATCATGCGCGCGACCTACGCGTATGCCGAGCCCGGCGTCATCTTCATCGATCGCGTCAACGCGATGAACAACCTCGCCTATTGCGAGGAAATCCGCGCGACCAATCCCTGCGGCGAGCAACCGCTGCCGCCTTATGGCGCCTGCCTTCTCGGCTCGATCAATCTTGCGGCGCTTGTACGCGATCCGTTCACGCCGGCAGCGCGGGTCGATGAGGCGCGTCTCACGGCGCTCGTGCCGACTGCCGTGCGCTTCCTCGACAACATGATCGATCTCTCGCGCTACCCGCTCGAGGCGCAGCACCAGGAGGCCAAGGCCAAGCGCCGCATCGGCCTCGGTATAACAGGTCTCGGCGATGCGCTGGCGATGTGCGGCCTCCGTTATGACGATCCACGCGCGGTGGCGCTTGCCGAGCATTGGATGAGCACCATTACGGCGCGGGCGTACGCGGCCAGCGCTGAAATCGCCGCCGACAAGGGCGCGTTCCCGCTGTATGACGCGCCCGCCTTCCTCGCGGCGCCCAACGTGGCGCGCCTTCCCGAGGAGGTGCGTCGTGCGATCGCGCAGAACGGCATCCGCAACGGCTGCCTGATTTCGATTGCGCCGACCGGCACCATTTCGCTGCTCGCGGGCAATGTATCGAGCGGCATCGAGCCGATTTTCGATCTCTCGTATACGCGGCGTGTGCGCGGCGCCGGTGACGGCTATCGGGAGGAGGTCGTCGAGGATTACGCCTATCGGCGGTTCCGGGCTGTGGCGGGTGCGGCGGCAAAGGTGCCGGAGGCCTTCGTCACCGCGATGGCGCTCGATCCATTGGCGCATCTCGCCATGCAGGCAGCACTGCAGAAGCATGTCGACAGTGCCATCTCCAAAACCATCAACTGCCCCGTCGATATGCCGTTCGAGGCGTTCGAAAGCATCTACCGGCAGGCCTACGCGCTGGGCCTCAAGGGCTGCACGACCTATCGGCCGAACGCGACAACCGGATCAGTGCTGTCGGCCACGCCTGCCACCGAGGCTGCGCAGGTCGTCGCGCCTCCCCCTGCAACGACAGCTATCTCCGAGCACGCTGCAGCCTCGACGCTGCGCACCGGTGACATCGTCTACATGGCGCCGCCGCTCGAACGCGATCCGGTGCTGCCCGGCTTCACCTACAAGCTCAAATGGCAGGCGAGCGACCACGCGATCTACGTGACCATGAACGACATCGAGCGCGAGGGCCGCCGGCGTCCATTCGAGATCTTCATCAACACCAAGAACCTCGAGCACTATGCGTGGACGGTCGCGTTGACCCGCATGATCAGCGCCGTCTTCCGTCGTGGCGGCGACGTGACGTTTGTCGTCGAGGAACTGAAAGCCGTCTTCGATCCGCAAGGTGGCCAATGGATGGGCGGACGCTATGTGCCGAGCCTGCTGGCGGCGATCGGCGAGGTGATCGAAGCGCACATGATCCGGATCGGATTTCTGGCGCCGTCGGAGTCCCGTACGCCGCTTCCCGTTACCAGGATTGCTGCGGGTAGTGCTGGAGAGCCTCCAGGTGTGTCACTTGAGCCGGCGGACGGAAACACGCGTCAGCCGTCACAATCGCAGTCGCGCCGGCGTTGCCCGAAATGCCAGGGAAATCAGTTCGTTCCGCAGGACGGCTGCAGCATCTGCCGCGATTGCGGATACTCGACCTGCGGCTAATGAGCGGAGGTGCCCGGAAGCGCACATGGATGGCCTTGTGTCATATTCGGCACATGGCAAGGAAACGATTAACATATCCGCGTGAAGAGGGATTTTCGAACTTGTATAAAGTGACTATACGACACACTTCACGAAGACAGCTGAATGACACTGTTCGCCGGTCGGCGGAAGACGTTGTTTGCGTTGTCCGTGAGCGTTCGAAGTTGGTTGGTTCAGTCGAGGATGCGTGGGTCATGGGTGCGCGTCGCACAGACAGTGCGGTGAGACGGACGAAGGGGCGGCGCGATGCCGTCTCGATGCGTCCGCCGGTGCGTGCGCCCGAATTTGCCACCGCCGGGCAGCAGATCTGGCGGGGTGCCTCCGGTGCGCCCTACGTGCACGCGGTCGCAAGTCTCGTCTTCTGTCCCGAGATGCCGGAATCCACGTACGTACTGGTGCGCCGCGAAGCGGACGGGAGCGCACGCGTGCTGCGTGTGGGTTGCCTTGAGAACGCGGCGTGGTCGCTCAATCTGGCCCATATCCGGCAGGTCGGTGCCACGCTCGGGGCCAATGAAGTCCATTTCCGCCCGCAGGCGGGGCCGCCGGCGGAGCGTGCTCGCGTCGCGTTTGACATCGAGAATGCGGTGTCGGGCAATCAGGATCCGGTGGGCGCGGCGACAGCGGCCGGCAAGGAACACCGGCTCGCCTGAAGCCGTGTAGCCAAGTCTATTTCAGCAAAGCGAGCGCCGGTTTAGACAGCCGCGAGGTGGCGTTGCGCCGCAGCGTCGCGATTGGCGATTTCGCGCCGGATATCCTCGACCTCCCGCTGCGCCGCCGCCATGCCACGCGAGATCAGTGCATCGGCGGCCTGGAAATCGAACAGTCCGATGCCGGCGAGGCGGGGATTGATGATCACATCCGGAGGATCGCCGGCGAGGCGTGACCGCGCAATGCGGTCCTGCACGATGTTGAAGGCGTCGACCATCACGGTGGAGATGCCGGGTCCGCTTTCCGGACCGCCGAACAACTGCCGCTGGAGGAGCTTGCGGGCGTTGAAACGTCCAGGCTTTGGCGGTTCCGGCTCGCGTCCGATGTAGGCATCGCCGACGCCATCGTGTTCGGTGTACCGGTTGCCGCGGCCGCATGCGTCGGCGTTCAGATTGACAGCGATGACGTAGCGGGCGCCGAGCGCGCGGCAGACGGACGCCGGCACCGGATTGCACAGTGCGCCATCGAAGAGCCAGCGGTTGTTGATCTGCACCGGCTTGAAGATGCCGGGAAGCGCATAGGAGGCGCGCATCGCTTCGACCAGGGGGCCGCGCGACAGCCACGTCTCCTGGCCGGTGCCGAACTCGGTCGCGACGGCGACAAACTTGGTCTCGAGGTTCTCGATCTCGACGTCCTTGAGATGACCTTCAAGACGCTCCACGACGCGCTGGCCAGTGATCAGGCCGGACCCCGACAGATTGAAATCGAGGTAGCCGAAGATCTTGCGCTTGGTGAGGTCGCGGGCGAAGCCTTCGAGTTCATCCAGGCGCCCGGCCGCGAAGCAGCCGCCGACAACGGCGCCGATCGATGTGCCGGCAATGATGTCGGGGACGATGCCCGCCTGAGCCAGCGCGCGCAGCACCCCGATGTGGGCCCATCCGCGCGCCGCGCCGCCGCCGAGTGCGATACCTATCTTGCCACGTGCCATAACCGGACTCCTGCGGCGGCCGCTGGAGCGAGCGCCTCGAGCCTCTAACTGCTCGCAGTTTCTGCAAACCCCGTGCCGCACTCAGTAGCGCGGCATGAGCCGTTTCCCAACCTGCCACCGAGTATAGTCGACTGACATTAAGGTTTACCTACGGGCTGCGGAGATCCCGCCAACCGCTGCCGGCGCACGAGAGAGGTAAGCAACTATTAAACAACGCGCCGACAGCGTTCGTTCCGTCGCCGGGCCTTTTGCGGGCTGCCGCGCGGGGTTCCGCCGAGCCCAACTACCGGAGGGGGCGGGAATCCCGTAACCTCGCGCGATGCGCTCCCTCGACGACATCGCGCGCTTTTTGGCTGCCGAGCCGGTCATCGTAAGCGTACTCGCCGCTGTCGAGGCGTTGTCCATTGACGACTGCTGGGTCGGTGCGGGGCTTGTCCGCAATGCCGTCTGGGATCATCTGCATGGCCGGCCCGTCGGCCTCGTCGCTGGCAGTGACATAGACGTCGTCTACTGCGACCCGGCGGACGCCGGAATGGCACGCGACCTGGCCATCGAAGCGCGCCTTGCCGCGTCACATCCGGCCCTGCCGTGGTCGGTCCACAACCAGGCGCGCATGCACGCAGCGAACGGTGATCCTCCATACCGCGATGTCGCAGACGCCATCCGCTGCTGGCCGGAGACGGCGACGGCGGTTGCGGCGCGCCTCAGTGAGGGCACAGTGGCGCTCCTTGCGCCGCATGGTGTCAGCGACCTGCTTGGGCTGATCGTGCGCCCAACGCCGGTGTTCGTGCGCAAGCCGGCTGCCTGGCAAGCGCGCCGGGCCGAAAAGGCGTGGCTTCAGCGCTGGCCGCGCCTGCGCGAGGTTGGCGGATCGTAGTCACGCGCGGCGGCCTGCCCGTACCGCTCGATCTTTCCGACGGGCCGTGTACATTGCGGACAAAGCGCGCGGCGGGCCGACGCCCGTGCGGAGGAAACGCGGCCAACGGGGAACTTGAATGACAGTCGAGAAGGACGAAGGCAGCTTCGATTACGTCATTATCGGCGCGGGGTCGGCGGGCTGCGTGCTGGCAAACCGGCTGAGCGAGCAGGCGGGTGTGACCGTGGCGCTGCTCGAGGCGGGCGGCAAGGATACCAACCCCTGGATCCACATCCCCGGCGGATATTTCCGCACGATGTACAACCCGGACATCACCTGGCAGTACGCGGCGGGGCCCGAGCCGCACCTCGGCGGCCGCTACGTGCCGTGGCCGCGCGGGCGCGTGCTCGGCGGATCGAGCGCGATCAACGGCCTGCTGTACGTGCGCGGCCAGGCGCGTGACTATGACGTCTGGCGCCAGCTCGGCAATGTCGGCTGGTCGCATGACGACGTGCTGCCGTATTTCAAGCGGTCCGAGAACCAGGAGCGCGGTGCCGATGAGCTGCACGGATCGGGCGGTCCTCTCTCCGTCACCGACCGGCGCATGGAGAATCCGCTCTGCACGGCCTTCGTGAAGGCCGCAGTCGATGCCGGCATCCCGCCGACCGACGACTTCAACGGCGCCTCTCAGGAGGGTGCGGGCTTCTACCAGTATACGATCCGCGACGGCCGCCGCGGGTCGACCGCTGCCACGTACCTGCGCGACGCCGCCAACCGGCCCAACCTGCGCATCATCACCCACGCCGAGGTTGAAAGCATCGCACTCGACGACAAGCGCGCGTCCGGCGTGCGCTACACGGTCGGTGGCGAGAAGCGCTTCATCAAGGCGCGGCGCGAGGTGCTGCTTTCGGCGGGTGCGATCGGCAGCCCGCAGATCCTCGAGCTGTCCGGTATCGGGCAGGGCGACGTGCTCCAGAAGGCCGGCATCCCGGTGCGCCATGAGCTCAAGGGCGTCGGTGAGAACCTGCAGGACCACTATCAGGTGCGCTCGGTCTACGAGGTTACGGAGGCGCCCTATAGCCTCAACGCGGTCTGGCACAGCAAGTTTCTGCAGTTCAAGACCGGCATCGAATATGCGCTCAGCCGGCGCGGCATTCTCGCGAATGGCGCCGCTGTCGCCGGCGTGTTCGCGAAGTCCACGCCCGATCTCGACGAGCCTGATCTGCAGTTCCACTTCATCCCGTTTTCGGCCGACGCGCCGGGCAAGGGCCTCCACGCGTATCCCGGGATCTCGTCGACGATCTGCGTGCTGCGTCCCGACAGCCGCGGCTACCAGCACATCGTGTCGCCCGATCCGAAGCAGCATCCTTCGATCGTGGCGAACTATCTCGCTGCAGAAAGCGATCGCCGCATCACGCTTGCCGGGTTGAAGCTCGCGCGCGCGATTTCGCAGCAGCCTGCATTCAGCAAGTTCGTGCGCCGCGAGGTGTTTCCTGGGCCGGACGTCACCAGCGACGAGGACTTCATGACGTTCGCCAAGGAGAAGGGGACCACGGTGTTCCATCCCTGCGGCACCTGCAAGATGGGCAACGATCCGCTGGCTGTGGTCGACAGCCGCCTGCGCGTGCGCGGCATTGGTGGCCTGCGGGTCATCGACGCGTCGATCATGCCGAACCTGACCTCCGGCAACACCAACGCACCGACGATCATGATCGCCGAGAAAGCCTCCGACATGATCAAGGTCGACGCGCGTACGGCCGCGGTCGCGTAGCGCAGGCACGGCGCCTGGAGCGCGTCAGCCTTTGACGGCATCACCGCCGTCGAGCAAGTGCGCTCTAATCTTTGATTGAGAGTCTGATTCACGCTCTCGGTGGAAGCTCGAGCGCTTCCATCTCGACCGATCAGATTCTGGCTACTCCATCGGCACCTTCGTCTCCGTCATCGGCGTGACCACGCCGTTGATGTGGTACTGATGGCACGTCAGGCAATCCTGACGCGCCATGCCGCTGGTATGACAGCCCTGGCAGGTCTCTTTCTTCACGGCGCCGAAGTTGGCCGCGAAGGTGTGCGGGTCGCCCTGCTCGAAGCTCTTCAGATACGGGCGGCCCTTCTGGATATCGTGGCAGGTGAGACAGCCGCCGCGCCCTTCCATCAGGCCGAAGTGCGGCTCATGTGCGAAGCGCGTGAAGGCGTTGGCCTTGGCCTCCTTGGCAGCGGGCGCGAAGTTCACGCGGCGTCCTTTGTCCTTCACATCGTCGACGCTGTGGCACTTCGTGCAGGATCCTTGCGCGTCTTTGCCCGTGAGCGCGTCGAACACGGCGGCCGGCGCGCTCTTGTCCCCCTTGGGGGCCATCGGGCCGGTGAGCGTCAGCCACGCGTGGATGAATTTGTCCTTGTGGCCAGACGGACGATAGAAGATCGCGTGATCCTGCCGGTACCAGCCGCCGTACTCGGCCCAGCTTTCGGGATCGACCTTGCTCTCGATGCTCGCCTCGAGCGGCGCGCGCCGCTGCAGCGGTGCGGGTGCGGCGTCCGGTGTACGCGCGCGGGGCGCACCTTCGGGCGCCGATGCGGCGGCGGCGGGGCCGATGTTCTCGGGCGCGGGGCCTCCGCCTTGCGAGGGCTTGCGCCCGGCGCGCGCGAGGTCCGCGGCGCTCGCGCGCAGCTCCTCTGGCGTCGGGTTCAGCAGATCGTCGCTCTGGTCCGCGGATCGCGCGGGCGGCGGTGCATCGGCAGCCGATGCTTTGCTGGCCGGAACCTCCGCCGCGGCCAAGCCGGATGCCCCAGCAACGTCGGAGG
>CAZKZT010000003.1:0-13682 GCA_964557265.1 uncultured Hyphomicrobium sp. | reverse complement strand
GGCCGGAACCTCCAACGTCGCTGGGGCATCCGGCTTGGCCGCGGGGGTGGCGGCAGGTGCCACGACTGACGCTGTCGCGATCGGCACGGTGGCCTCGGCGCTGTCGACGATCTGTCCTGCTTTCGTCGTGGTCTTCGTGACCCAGCCGCCCGGTGTCGGATCGACCGGCTCACGCCGATTGGCCATCTCTGCACCGAGGTTGGGCAGCCACTGCTGATGCGCGCTCATGATGACATCGCGCGGGAGACCGGCGGCGAGATCGGCGACGGCGGCGGTGCTGCCGCTGTTCGCGCCCCCCATGCGCAGATCGCCGAGCACGTTGGACGCCGTCCCCGTGATCAACGCATGATAGATGCGCTTGATCTCCCACACGAGCGCCGTCACCGCCCGGATCTCGGTATCGGTGGCTTTGCTGAGATCCTGCAGGTTCAGCCGCTCCAGGGTTTTGATCAACGCGCGCCCGCGATCGTTGCGCCCGACCATGACCTTCATGAAGGGTGTCAGGTCGGCTTCCGAGTCCTGCGGCCACTCGCCGATCGCAGCTTTCTTGCGCTGGAGTGTTTTGAGATCGAGGCTCGGCAGCGTCAGGAACGCTATTCCCTTCGGGCCG
Organism: uncultured Hyphomicrobium sp.; assembly: GCA_964557265.1. Lineage (GTDB taxonomy): Bacteria > Pseudomonadota > Alphaproteobacteria > Rhizobiales > Hyphomicrobiaceae. The sequence continues at coordinate 13,072 of CAZKZT010000003.1, read as the reverse complement.
CTCACGCGGTCCTTGCCGGTGATCTGATCGAGGTGGCAGGAGCTGCACGCTTTTTCGAACGGCGCGACTGACATGATGCGTTTGTCCGCGCCGCTGTCGTGACAGCTCGCGCAGGTGTCCGGAATGCGCCGGGCCGGGTCTTTCTTCGCGATCTCGGGGTAGTGCTTACCGAAATGTCCCTCGTGGTCGTAGATGAGGCGCGTGCGGCGCGCGAACGGATAGTTCTCGAACTGCGGGTGCTTGCCGTCGAAGCTGTCGAATTTCACGACGTGGCACGCGCGGCACTGCTCGTTGGTGATCTTCGCGAGATTGAAACCGGCGCCCTGGTGCTCCTGATGGCACGTCGCGCACGCGAGACCTTCCGAGACCATGCCGTGGGTCGGAAACCTCTTGTCCTGCGTGCGGGCGGCGCGCGGCGCACGCATCTGCGCGGCGACTTTGAGCAGGCGCTCGGTGCTCGCGTTGAGGACTTCAGGCGCCGCTCCGTGGGCGTTGAGCGCCGTGTCGGACATCTTGTGGCACGAGATGCAGGCCTTGGTGTCGGCGACGCGATCGCCTGCGACCAGGCCGTATAGCCAGCCGATCTTGCCGTTGCCGCTCTGCGTATGGCAGGTGCCGCAACCCTCGATCGCGCTGTGCGCGCTGATCAGCGGGCCTGGCATCAGGAACTGGGTGCCTTTGGCGAACACGAACACCACGACGAGAACCAGCGCGGTCGCGATCGCGAAAAACTTCGCGACGCGATCGCGTGCGGCTGCGGGCGTTGCCGGTGTGGCGGCTTCAGGCCGCGGGGCTTGGCGTTTGCGTCCGATCCGCCACATCAGCCGGACCCCGATGTGAACGCGTAGACCACAAGAACATGGAGCGCCGACAGGACGAACAGCGAATAGGTGAGGGGGACGTGCACGAACAGCCAACAGTTTGTGAGACCGAGATACACCCGCGCGAAGTCGAGGCGGTCCTTCTCGACAACCAGGCTTCGGATTGAGGCGAGCTTCTCCCGATTGCGCTGATCGACGTAGGGGGCGAGCCTGTCGATCTCGGCGGTGATGCGTTTGAGTGGCCGCTGCGACCCGATCAGATGCGCGCTCAGATGGCGCGGCCGTTCGAGAAAGCTCTGCAGATGATCGGTGTAGAGGTCGGCGATCCAGTCGTCGTAGGGCGGCGCGGGCAGGCCGACGGACGGGTTCGCGGGAAACGTCAGTGAAACAATAGCGTGGATTTCCTGGGCGATCTCGTCGCGGCGCGCGGGGATACGCGCGAGTGTCAGAGTTTCCTCGATGCCGTGCTTCGCGCGGCGTGCCCAGGCGAGATAGGTGCCGAGGATTCCGCTTGCCGTGACCATAACGAAGCCCAGCCACAACGCCCATTCGTAGGCGGTATCGGGCAGCGAGAAATTGCAGTGCGAGAGGAACGCGGCAATCAGCAGATAGCCGTTGAAGATGTGAAACGTCTTCCACCGCGCGGCTGAGCGCGGCGTCAGGCGTGACGTCTTGACCGCGATGTGGAAGCCGAGCTGCAGGCTCATGCCAGTGGCCAGCACCCAGCCGTCGAGGTAGCGCGGATCACGCAACCCGCTCGCGTAGAGCCACACGAGCCACAGGAAACCGGCCGAGATCGCCACGATGAGCAGCGCCGCAACACTCTGTCGCGTGAACGGCACGGGCGAGCCCATTGCGCGGCCCCCGAATGAGAAGGCGGATGTGCGCCGCCCTGCGGATCTCACGGCCCTCTCTCCCCGTCACTCATCGCGCCGGTTGTCTCCCGATTGCGCCATTGCCGATGCCATGCCTGCAGCCAGGTCGGATCAGTTGCCCGCACCGGCTTCACGCGCTTTCCCCTTGAACTTGTCCGGTCCCGGTATGAGCGCATCGAGCCCCGCGAAGGTGCTGCCGTCATACTTCGCACTGATGCTCACCAGTTGCCGTGCGATGCCATCGGCCGCGACGGTCAACGCCCGTTCATTGTTGAGCTTCAGTCCGGCCGAGTAGGAGAACTCGACCATCTTCGCGATTTCAGGCGCATTCGGGGCAGCCTTGGCCGCGGCGGCGAGCTGCTTGCGGGCGCGATCGACCCGCTTCGCCATTTCGAACGCGAAGGTCCGCCGCACCGTCGCCTTGCCGACCGCGCGCAGCGATGTCTCGAGCTCGACGCCAAGGCCGACGAGATACAGCATCCGTTTGCGGCCGGCGTTTGCGAGAACGTTCTGCTTGCCCTTGGAATGCCAGGTGTTGTGGCGCACCTCGCCTTGCGACCACGATACGAGCTCGAACGCGCTGCCCGCCGGATGGCCGCCCTTGTTGACGAGATCCTCCTGCGGCACCACGTGACAACTCAGGCAGTTCTTCGCCAGCCGATAGACCGATGATGGGCGGATCATGCCTTTGGAGTCAGCGAGTTTCCAGCGGGCGTCGGCCTCGGCTTTGGATTCCGTCTTCTCGGTCTTGCCGCTGAACTGGCTGTGGACCTTGACCCAGTCGTCGCCGGCGCTGTGACAGGACTCGCAGGAAATGCCGGCGACCGGCTGCGGCCGGCTCTCTTTCTGCTGCACGGTGTAGTGGCAGGTGAGGCAGAGCCCCTCCGAACGGATGCGCTGAACGCCCATGCGCTCCGCGATCTCGTTCGCTTCCTTGCGGCGCGGCATTTCCCGGAAAGTCTTGAAGTGATGCGACGCCTGCCACGCTTCCGCTTCCTGCTTGTGGCATTCGGCGCACGCGTTGGGGCCCACGACCTTGGCGGCGTCGGGCGCGCCAGTACGCTCCGCGGCGATCGCCGAGATCGCCAGCAGGCCGCCGAGCAGAACGCCGGCGGTTCGGAGAATGAACTGTCGTCCGAACGCGATGGTCTGAAAAACGCGCACCTTAATAACGGGAATATCCCTTCGATCGTGCTTCGGTCATGTTGCGGGCTGCGGGTAGCGGCGGCGCCGCGCGATTGCGGTTGCGGAGCCGGACGACAGAGGGCGTTCCGAGCTGCCAATCGGCCGGGACGGAAAGCCATTCCATGGCGCGCGAAAGAACGCCGCTCCTCTCCGCGTTGTCATCGGCGCACGCTAGGAACGGGTCCGCATGGCATACCGCGCCGTAACTGGCGGCAATGGATTTGACGGCCTCGACCATGCTCGGCGCGCCGCACGCGTAGACGATGTCGCTCGGGAGCAGATGCGGCAGGAAGTCCGTCGGCCGTCCGAGCTTCACGGCGTCGGTGAAATTCTGCGGCGTGCTGCACGCCGCCACGACATGCACATTGGGAAAGCGCGCGAGCCGCACGAGGGCGGGGCCCATATAGAGGGCGTCGATGGTGCGTCCGCCTGCGATGATGAGCATCGGGCGTTCGGGATTCTCGCGCAGGGCAGCGGCCGCGACCGACCAGATCGGCGCAAATCCGGTGTTGGTCGCGACGAGAAACATGCGGCCTTCGAGATTGGGCCTGAAGTGCGCCGACCCGAATGGTCCTGTCACCTTCACGCGATGACCGGGCTTGATGTGTGTGGCGAGCGCCGGCGTGACGCGACCGCCGGTCATGCGGCGCATGTGGAACCAAATGAGCTGGCCGTTGGGGTTGGCGTGCAGCGGATGCGTGAGGCTGAAGGGGCGGCTCGGATAGCCGTTGAACTGCACCTGCGCGTACTGGCCCGCGTGATAGGGAAAGGTGCCGTCGGTGCGGATGCCGACTTCCACGACCTCGTGTGACAACGACCGCAGCGACGTGAGAACACCTTCCACGGCGCGCAGACTTTGCGGCTTGTCCTTCTCGACGACGATGTCGCCGACGATCCGGCACTGGCAGGCGTGCACGACGCCCGGTTCGGCGCCCTCGCCGCCGTGGACTTCACCCGATACGAGCCGCACGCAGCAGGTTCCGCAGTGACCGGAACGGCAGTCGAAGGGAAGATCGATGCCGTTGTTCAGGGCAGCATCAAGCAGCAGTTCGCCGCGCTCGGCGACAAAGCTCTCGCCATTGAGGGTGATGTGGTGACGGGTCGCCATTTCCTGATCCAGGGGATGTCTCTTTCATTGAATTGCGAACGCTGTTGTGTGCCCGCGATAGGGAGAAAAGTCTTTGTTTCCGCGTGTGTTATGCGTGGTGCATTCGCCAGATCCGGAAATGTCGGCGCGCAGATGTGAACGTGTGTCGAATATCCGAATTGCGCCGTGTTTTTTATTGCGAAACGTGCTCGGGTTCCTTTCCTTAGTCCATCTTCGCATCTTGGCTGGACAATGACATTTTGATGGTGATTGAGGGAAAACGATCTGAGCGAAGGGGTGGGCATTAAATCGGCGGAAGGCTGCGCGTGTCGCCGGAAGGAATGAGGTGCGGCGCTCGACGATGCCAAAACGCCAATGTAACAAGCTGAAATATTCGGTGCGCAGCGCTCATCAGGCGATCGCACCATGTCTGGCGACATGGTGAGGAGCAGCCATCGTCACGCAGTGTGTATTATGCTCGATTGATGAGTATTTCTCGATATTGCAGTTTTAGAGAAATAATCCTTGGAGCATTTATTCGGGATGTTGCCGCGTTTCGCCATTGTTTCGCTTTCAACGCGGCGCTGTGACGCCCATTTCCCTAACTAGCGTCCGAGGTCTTCCGGTTGCAAATCCCATGGAACGGTGAATGCCGTTTCCAAAGAAAAAAACGGGATGCCGACCTGAAGTGCACGGGGGATATTTGTGATGCGTAACGCAGTGCGGCGATTGGCTGATGTTTCTCTTTTTCTGGGGGCTTGCACCAGCGTCGCGCTGGGCCTCTCGATGGTCTGCAGTGTGCAAGCCGTGGCGGGGACGGGCGATGCGCCAAGGCGGGACGCCCGACAATCGCCGCCCGCATTGCGTGTGGCCCAGGCCGCGCAATCGGATCCGAACGCGATGCTTGAGGCCCTGATCCGGGCGGATGAGGACAAGCGAGCCAAAGCAGGTCCTGCGGTCGCCAAAGGCGATGCCGGCAAAGGCCGTTCGCAAGCGCTGGCCGGCAAGGCCAACCTTTCTGAGGGGGCGGGCGCCTACGGCAAAGGGCAGATGTCGATCTTCGAGGCGACGGCAAAGGCGCTCAAAGGTGAGAGGGCACCGATCCCGGCGGTCGACGAGGAGACGCTCTCTCTTTATCCAACCGCCGCGCAGTGCGGCGAATGTCACAAGCAGATCTATGACGAGTGGGCGTCCTCAAATCACGCGTACGCGTCTATTTCGCCGATGTTCCACGCCTTCGAGCAGAAGTTTCAAGAGCTGACCAAGGGCACGGTGGGCACCTTCTGCGTGCGGTGTCATCAGCAGGTCGGCACGCAGCTCGGCGAGAAGCGCGAGACGCCCCTGTGGGAGCGCAGTCAGATCTCGCGCGAGGGCGTGAGCTGCATTACCTGCCACCGCGTGGCGGAACAGTACGGCAAGGTCAACGGCGAGCGCCGCGTGGAACCAGGAAAGATCTTCGAGCCGGTGTATGGGACCGGCGAGAAGAGCGTTCTCAAGGACATCATCGCCAACAAGGAAACCTACTCGGTCAAGACCAGCAAGGACGGGCGCGGTACCAGCATCCACAAAGGCATGATGACCAATCCGCAGATGGCCAAGTCCGAGTTCTGCGTCAGCTGCCATCAGGTCGCGGTCAACCTCGGCATCAAGCTCGAGATCGTTTGGGACCAGTATCGTGACAGCCCGGCGCAGAAGGCGGGCGTGACCTGCCAGGACTGCCACATGGGTAAGGTGCCGGGCAAAGCCGAGGGCTACGACACCGCGCCTTCCGCCATCGTTGGCGGCAAGGAGATCAATCCGGGCCGCAAACACTCGAACCATCGCTTCATCGGCCCGGGCTACTCGATCGCGCATCCCGGCGTCTTCCCGCACAATCCGAAGGCGCAGGCTTTCACCATGAAGGATTGGCTCGAATTCGACTGGCGCGCCGGATGGGGCACGCCCGAGTTCGAGGACAAGGTCGCGAAGGGCGGCAAGAAAGTAAAGTTCCCGAAGCGCTGGGCCGATTCACTCGACCGCGAGGACGCGCGCCAGATCATTGCCGAGAACATCAAGAAGCTCGATGAGCGCGACGCGGTTCGCAAGCAGGTGATGGAGAATGGCGCTGCCGTTGATGGCCCGCGCATCGAAGGCACGCCGCGCGTCGGCCGCGACCTCTCGTTCGCCTACCTGATCAAGAACCTGAACTCCGGGCACAACCTGCCATCGGGATCGCTCGGTGCGCAGCCGCAGCTCTGGCTCAACATCGCACTCATCGATCCGGATGGGCGCAACATCTGGGAGACAGGCTACGTCGACAGCAACGGTGATGTTGCGGATCTGCACAGCCTCGACGTTGCGGCTGGCAAGATCCGGATCGACCAGCAGCTCGTCAACTTCCAGACCAAGTTCCTGACGACCAACGTCAAGGGCACGGATCGCGAGATGTACCTGCCGGTGAACTTCGACGTCGACCCGCTGCCGCATCTGCGCCCGCCCGCGATCCCGACGACCGTTCTCAATCATCCGCCGCTGGTGCGCCTCGAGAACCACTCGCTGCCGCCGCTCGGCGAACGGCTCGCCAAGTACAAAGTGCCCGGCAATCTGATCACGAAGCCCGGCAAGTACCGTCTCGCCTTCCGCATGCGCAGCCGCGCCGAGCCGATCTACTTCATGCGGTTTGTCGGGTCGTCGAAGGAAATGGAGCGCCGCATGAACGAGCGCATGTTGAGTTTCAAGAACGCGACGGTGGACGTCGAGATCAGACCATAGAGCCGGACAACGGTCGGTCACGCGTTGGCACCCGGCGGGGGATTGATAAGCCGGATGCCGGCGGTTCTTACCGCGGAGCGGGAATTCGGGGGACGTATTGCGTGATGTATTTGCGTAAGTTCATGTGCGGCAGTGGTGCGGTGGTTTTGACGATCGCGCGGCTGGCCGGTGGTACGCTGGTGATGTCGGGGATACTTGCGGGGACGGCAGCGGCGCAAGGCGTCACCGAGGTGCACAAGGGCGGTACGGCGAGTGCGGTCGTCAATCCCGCGGATCACGTCGGCCGTGTGATCGACTGGCAGGGGATCAGCTACGTCGGTGTGGCGCCGCCCAAGCCCAAGGACGACGAGGCCGCGAAGGAAACGAAAGTCGAGAAGACCTCGGCCGCGTCGGAGAAGAAGAAAAAGAAGGCGGAAGAGGATCTGTTCCGCCCGGATCCGCAGTATCAGGTAAAGTACGATCCAAAGGCCAATGTCGACATCTATGGCGCCAAGGTCGATGTCGATCCACCGCGTCCGTTGCTGGAACTCGGCCGCCAGCAGTACACATCCGGCGGTTACGACGAGAGCAGCACGCTGTTCGGTGCGCTCAATCCATTGCTGCCGGGTCTCTCGATCTACGGCGACTGGCGTACCGCGGTCGCTTACAACCGTAACGGCGGTCGCGACATTGCGCAGGTGGCAACGCGGCTCAATCTCGACGTCGACTTCAAGATCACCGCCACGGAGCGTATCCACGCGTTCTTCACGCCGCTTCAGCGCAACAATACGTTCACGCGCTTCGAGTTCGGCGGCGGCGACGGCAACGGGAAATTCAACGACGAGTTGGACGCCAAGCCGCAGACGCTGTTCTTCGAGGGTGATCTCGGCTCGATCTACTCCGGCATTTCAGGCAGCCACGCAGGCTTCGATCTCCCCTTTACCGTGGGCCTCTTTCCGCTGTTTCTGCAGAACGGCATCTGGGCGAATGATGCGATCCTCGGCGGCGCGTTCTCGTTGCCGGCCAAGAACTCCGCGAAGTTCGGGCTTCCCAATTTCGATGTGACGGTTTTCGCGGCGTTCGATCAGATCGACAACAAGTTCATCCTGGGCGAGCGCCAGCGCAAGGCGAACCTGTTCGGCGTCACGACCTTCATCGATGCCTTCAAGGGTTATGTCGAAGCCGGCTACGCGATGATCGAAGGCGGTGAGGGGCTGGCCGAGGGCAGGACGACGCATTTCGTGACCGGCGCCTACACGCGGCGTTTTGCGAACATGCTGTCGAATTCGACGCGCGTGTTCGCGAACTTCGGCAATGGCATCCGCGATGAAGGTGTGGCGATCATTTCGGAGAACAGCTTCGTCACGCGGCTTCCGAGCACGCTGATCCCCTACGCGAATTTCTTCATCGGATTCGGTAATCCGCAGCCGTTGGTCGATGGCAATGGCGCCGGATTGCTCAAGAACGTCGGCATCAACTTCGAGACCGACGCACTAACCGGTTATCCCAAGCTCAACGATACCGGATCCAATGCCTGGGGCGGCGCGATCGGCTTGCAGTATCTGTTCAACTTCGATCAGCAGCTGCTGTTCGAGGTCGCGACCGTGCAGCCGTTCGGCGACCCGATCGCGGGTGTCGGCGCGCCGAGCCCGCAGTACGGGTTCGGCATGCGCTATCAGATCGCGCTCAGCAAGGCGTGGTTGTTCCGCGCCGATGCGACTTACCAGATCACCGAGGGGGCGCAGGACAACTTCGGCATCCGCGCTGAAATGCGGCGGAAATTCTAGCGGCACGTGAGCGCCGCGATCGCACGGGAAGACGATACGAGGTGATGTCATGAGCACGAGCATCGTGGAGCAACTGCGCAGCAGCGCCGGGATCATGGCGGTGTCGGCGTCGGTTTTTCTGGTCGCCGCATCGATCGGCGCGGCGACGACGACATGGAAAGCAGCGCCGGAGCCGGCGACTGCAACAGCGCCATCGACTTCAGACAGCGAGACTGTGGCGCGGTTGAAGGATTACGCGCGCACGATCGGCGTGGGTGGCGGTGCGCCAGCGGCGGCCCCGGGGCACGCGGCGCCGTCGACCGGTGCGCCGAAAATGCAGCCTGACGTCGTGACGATGATCGATCGGCTGGCGGCGCGTCTTGCGACCACGCCCGACGACGTGAAGGGTTGGCGGATGCTCGGCTGGTCCTACTATCACATGGAGCGGTACAGCGACGCTGCCGACGCACTGGCGAAGGCCGTTGCGCTCGATCCCGCCTCCGAGGATCTGAAGACGCTTCATGCGGAAGCGAAGAAGGCCGCGGCGGGCGCAGGCGCCGTCGCAGCGTTGCCGCCGCACATCGCGGATAGCGGCACCAGTCATCGTGGGCCGACCCCCGAGCAGATGCAAACGATGGCGGAGATGCCGGCGCAGGAGCGCCAAGCGTCGATCCGCGCGATGGTGGACGGTCTGGCGGCGCGACTCGAGAGCGATCCGCGCGACGTCGAAGGATGGACGCGGTTGATGCGTTCGCGCGTCGTCCTCGGCGAGGCGGACGTGGCAAACGCAGCGCTGCGCAAGGCACTTGCTGCTTTCAAGGATGATGCGTCCGCAGCCGGCCGCATCGCGGCCGCGGCGCGCGAGCTGGGTCTCAAAGTGGAATGAGGGCCGGCAAGCCATGGTGAGAAACCGGATGCAGGATGCGCGGAATACCTTCGCGGGGCTCGTTCAGCAGAGCGTCGAAAGGTTGCATGGCGAGGGACGCTATCGTGTGTTCGCGGACCTCAAGCGTCGCCGCGGTGCGTTCCCGGAGGCCGAGCATCTCACCTCGGGAGGCGTGCGCGAGGTGACCGTGTGGTGCTCCAACGATTACCTCGGCATGGGGCAGCATCCGGCGGTGCTGACCGCCATGCACGAGGCGATCGATGCCGTCGGTGCCGGTTCCGGCGGGACGCGCAACATCTCCGGGACGACGCGCTACCACGTCGAGCTCGAGCGGGAGTTGGCCGATCTGCATGGCAAGGAAGCCGCGCTCCTCTTCACTTCCGCCTACGTCGCCAACGATGCGGCACTCTCGACGCTCGCCAGGCTCGTGCCCGGCACCGTGATCCTGTCGGATGAAAAGAACCACGCATCGATGATCGAGGGCATTCGCCACGGCGGCGGTGAGAAGATCATCTTTCGCCACAACGACGTGGCCGATCTCGAAGCGAAGCTGCGCGCACTGCCGCGCCACGCACCCAAGATCATCGCGTTCGAGAGCGTTTATTCGATGGATGGTCATATCGCGCCGATCGCCGACATCTGCGACCTCGCTGAACGATATGGCGCGCTGACCTATCTGGACGAGGTCCACGCGGTCGGCATGTACGGCCCGCGTGGTGGCGGTATGGCCGAACGCGAGGGCGTCGCGGCGCGGATCGACATGATCAACGGCACGCTCGCCAAAGGGTTCGGGGTCATGGGCGGCTACCTCGCAGGCGCGCGCGATATCTGCGATGCGATACGTTCCTATGCGCCGGGCTTCATCTTCACGACGTCGCTGGCGCCCGCGATCGTGGCTGGTGCGCTGGCGTCGGTCCGCCATCTCAAGGCGAGCGCCGTCGAGCGCGTGCGCCATCAGGAGCGGGCGCGCACGCTCAAGCGGCTCTTGAGGGCGAGAGGCCTGCCGCTGATGGAGAGCCCGAGCCATATCGTGCCGGTGATGGTCGGCTGCCCCGTCCGCTGCAAGGCCATGACGGATGCGTTGCTCGATCAGCATGGCATCTACGTGCAGCCGATCAACTATCCGACCGTGGCCAAGGGCACCGAGCGTATGCGTTTGACGCCGACGCCCGCGCACTCGGACCTACAGATGGCGGAACTCGTTCACGCGCTCGATGGGCTTTATCGCACCGCTGCCGTCGTGCACGGCGTGACGATGCGGTCACGAGCGGATTTGCGTTCGCTCAACGAAGCGTAAATGCGTGTGCCGGCTGCAGCCAGGTCGATCAGGTTTTGGCTTTAAGGACGCGGCCGGCGATGGCATCGAGCTTGGCGACCAGTTCCGGATCCCGCGCTTCCGGTGGGGTGATGATCGCGGTGTCGAGGGCGCGGTCGGTGCCGTAGGGGCAGGGGGGATGCTGGCGCGGGAAGTCGCGGCAGAGGCGCGCGACGATGCGTTGCGCCTTCTCCACGTTCGCCGATAGCACCTTGATGATTTCCGCGATGTCGACCTCGCGATGGTCGTCGTGCCAGCAGTCGTAGTCGGTGACCATCGCGAGCGTCGCGTAGCAGATCTCGGCCTCGCGGGCGAGTTTGGCCTCCGGCATGTTGGTCATGCCGATCACATCGCAGCCCCATGAGCGATAGAGGTTGGATTCAGCGCGCGTCGAGAACTGCGGGCCTTCCATTGCGAGGTATGTCCCGCCGCGCGTGAAGGGCACCGCTTCTGCCGTTGCAGCGTTGGCGAGCGCATCGACGAGGCCCGGACTGACCGGATCGGCGACCGAGACGTGCGCGACGCAGCCCGTGCCGAAGAAGGACTTCTCGCGCGCGAACGTGCGGTCGATGAACTGGTCGACGATGACGAAGTGGCCCGGCGCGTAAGTCTCCTTCAGCGATCCGCACGCCGACAGGGAGATGAGATCGGTGACGCCCGCGCGTTTGAGGCAATCGATGTTGGCGCGGTAGTTGATGTCGGACGGCGGCACGCGATGGCCGCGCCCGTGCCGTGGCAGGAAGCGCACCGGCAACCCGTCGACTTCGGCGAACAGGATCGCGTCGGATGGCACACCCCACGGGCTTGCGATCAGCTCCCACCGCTTGTTCTCGAATGCGGGGAGATCGTAGAGGCCGCTGCCGCCGATGAAGCCGAGGACTGTTTGCGTCATTCACCTGTTCCCTCAACGCAAAGCGGCGACCCGTCAGGCCGCCGCTTCGAGATACCGTCGTCATCACCTCAGCGCAATGCGCGTGCCGTCGTGGCGGTTCACTTGCAGAGCGTCGCGAACGCCTTGCACGACGAGCCGAGGCCGCCCTTCTCGCACTTGAAGCGCACTTTGCTCACCTTGTAGCCGGGCGCCGTGCCGATCTTCTGGCTGCCCGCCATGAAGCTCGCCCAGCTACCCCAGTCGGTCGCCTGCAGGATCGCTTCCCAGGCCTGGAACTTGGCGCCCGGTTCGGTCGTGTTGGTGCCCTGCGCGCCCTTGTTGACGCACTGCGCCGATGCCATCGATGCCATGCCGATCGACAGCGCTGCCGCCATGCCGGCAGCCGCGATCCCGTGACGAATGATGCCCATTTCGCTTTCCCCTGTGTGAATAACGGGCCGCCCACCTCGCACGCCGCCACCGCGGCCCGATTCGCGAAGTATAGTCCCACACGCCGCAGAGGGCAGGTGCGCTACGGCAACAGCGGCAGAGCGATCAGAGTGTGAACCCGCCGTCGACGAGGAAGGCCTGCCCGGTGGTGAACAGCGCTTCGTCGCTCGCGAGGTAGACGGCGATCGCGCCGATTTCCTCGGCGGTTCCGAGACGGCCCATCGGCTGGCGATCGATGAACATCTGGCGCACCTCGTCGATCGGCTTGCCCATCACCTGCGCCTGGGCGGCGATGCGTGCGTCGAGCGAGGGCGACTGCACGGTGCCGGGGCAGATGGCGTTGCAGCGGACGCCCTTGCGGATGAAATCGGCGGCGACCGATTTGGTGAGGCCGATGACGGCGGCTTTGGTGGCGCCGTAGACGTAGCGGTTGATGACGCCGCGCGGTGCGCCCGCGGCCGAGGCGATGTTGACGATCGAGCCCTTGCCGCGCGCGAGCATGCCCGGCAGGAACGCCGAGATCGTGCGGTGCATCGATTTGACGTTGATGTCGAACGAGAAGTCCCACTCGTCGTCCGAGCATTCGAGGATCGTGCCGGCGGCAACGAACCCCGCCGCGTTGAACAGGATGTCGACATCACCGACGGACTTCGCCAGCGCATGGATCGCGGCAGCGTCGCGGACGTCGAGCTTGTGCGTCGCGGCGATGCCTTCCGCCTTCAGCGACTCGAGCAGGTCGGCGTTGAGGTCGGTCGCGATGACGCGTGCGCCTTCGCGGGCAAAGGCGATTGCCGTAGCGCGTCCGATGCCCGCGCCCGAAGCTGTGCAGAAGGCGGTCTTGCCGCTCAAGCGTCCCGTCATGTGGTTCCCTCCCGTGTTGTGTTGATGGTTGTGGCTGAGCTTAGTGCGTTGGTGCGCGCGGGGGAACTGGGGTAGGGGATCGCGGCTTTTTTCTCCATCTCCCGCAAACGGGGGGAGAGGAGATTCCTGCATGGCGATCGAAGTTCGCGCCAGTGAATCGCCAACCGGCAAGGCAGCGGTCGCGGCCGCGGTAGCCGAAGGCGTCGCGGACCGCGCCAAAAAAAG
>CAZKZT010000002.1:0-41192 GCA_964557265.1 uncultured Hyphomicrobium sp. | reverse complement strand
TCCACGCCGCCAGCGTCCACGGCCGCACCCAGCGCGCCCAGGCGGCGTCCGTACGCCCTTCGATCAGCCCCGCTATTGCGAACGAATAGGCCATCGAGAAACCGACGTAGCCAGCGTAGAGGAACGGCGGATGGAAGGCGAGTGCCGGGTCCTGCAGGATCGGATTGAGGCCGCGGCCGTCCTCGGGCACCGGATCGAGGCGCAGGAACGGGTTCGACGTCAACAGAATGAACAGCAGGAACGCGAGCGCGATGGACGCCTGAACGCTCAGCACGTTGGCGCGCAGCGTTGCGGGCAGGTTGGAGCCGAAGGCCGCGACCGCGGCGCCGAACAGCGCCAGGATCAGCACCCACAGCAGCATCGAGCCTTCGTGGTTCCCCCACACGCCGGAGATCCGGTAGATCAACGGCTTGGCGGAATGCGAGTTGGCGTAGACGTTGGCGACCGAGAAATCGCTGACGACATAGGCGTGCATCAATGCGAGGAACGCGACGATCAGCAAGCCGAACTGGGCGAGCGCGGCGGGTTCGCCGACGCGCATCAGGCGCAGCTCACCCGTCTGCGCGCCCCACGCCGGCAGCAGCATCTGCACGACGCAGACGAGAAACGCGAGGACGAGCGCGAAGTGGCCGAGTTCGGTGATCATTTCGGCGCCCCCGGTGCGGGCCTTGCCTCATCCTTCTTCGCGCCCTCGAAATGCTTCCAAACGCCCTTCTCCTTGAGCGCACCAGCGACCTCGGGCGGCATGTAGTTCTCGTCGTGCTTGGCGAGCACGGTATCGGCGCGGAACGTGCCGCCGTCTTCGAGCTTGCCTTCGGTGACGACACCCTGCCCCTCGCGGAACAGATCCGGCAGCACACCGCGATAGCGCACCGTCACCCTCTCGATCGTATCGGTGACGACGAATTCGACATCGACGCCCGCGCCCCGCTTGACCGAGCCCTCGGCCACGAGACCACCGAGACGAATACGCTGGCCGACCGGGATCGCCTTGGCGGTCAGATCGCTCGGCGTGTGGAAGAACACGATCGAGTCACGCAGCGCCATCAGCACCAATCCCAAAGCCAGGGCGAGGACGGCGAGCGCGCCGAAAATCAGAAAACCCCGGCGGCGGCGACGGTTCAATGGGCGCCCAACAGCGCGTGTGGCGGTCATGCTCATGAGGCTAGTCCCAGCGTTCGTGCGAGAGCCGCCAGCACTTCGAGCGACTGCGCTTCCTGCGCCAGTGCCTCGCGTGCCCGTGCCAGCGCCGCCAGTGCATCGTCGCGGCGGCCGAGCACCGCGTAGGCGCGGATCAGACGCTGCCAGCCTTCGAGGTCGCGGCCATTCTCGCTCAGCCGCTTGTCGAGCCCCGCGACCATATCCTCGATCATCTGACGGCGGGCTTCCGGCGACAGATCCTGGACGGCCTCCATCGCTTCCTTCGTCAGCGCCGGCGCCTTGGCCGCAGCCGCGCTATCGGGCGGCGACAGCGACGGCGCAACTTGCGGCGGCTTCTCCGGTGCAACGCCGAGCTTCGACCGCGCGATATTGAGGCGGGAGGTCACCGTGGGGCGCCATGCAGCACTCGGATCGCCTTCTTCGAGCAACTTGGCGTAGGCCGTCGCCGCATCCTGGAATCGACCGTCCTGCTCGGCGGCAACCGCCAGCCAGAACCGCGGCTCGAGTTCGTCCGGCGCCAGCACACGCAAACGCTCGTAGGCGGTACGCGCGGCCTCGGTCACGACACCGTCGCTCGCCATCACATGTGCCTCGGCAAGTCCCGACAGCCGCTGTGGGCTCTCGCCGAGCAACCGCACCGCGCGCTGGAAGGCGTCAGCGGCATCGGTGTAGCGGCCGAGGCGCAGATAAACCGGCGCAATCACATCCCAACCGGCACCGTCCTGGGGATGCGCGCGCAACCGCTCCTCGACCTTGGCGACGAGTTGAGCAACACCGGGCGCCGAGCCCGGAGGCGCAGCGCGTTCCGCGAACGGCTGTCCGATCCGCCCAGGCGCGCCGACGGTGAGGTAGGAAACGATCGCGAGGACCGGCAAAGCGGCCGCAACGAGCATCGCAACCGACCGGACAGATGAAGACGCACCCGTGTCAGCCGCAGCGGGCGACTTCGCCTCAGGGATCGCCAGCAGGCGGCGGGCGATCTCCACCCGCGCCGCCTCAGCTTCTGCGTCGCCGATCAGGCCGCGCGCGCGCTCGGCCTCGATCTCGGCAAGCTGGTCGCGATAGACGGCCCCGTTTGCGCGCAGAGCCGGTGCTGCATCGCCCGTGCCCTCGGCGTCGGCGGCGAGCAGCGGCCGCAGCAGGACCGCCACGACGGCCGCCGTCAGAACCGCAAATCCGACCCAAAGCAGCATCAACACCTCTTGCCGGGCAGGGCATCCCGCCTACGCGGCCGCTGGGCAACCGCCGTTTAACGATTCCAATAAGGACGGGGAAAGGCCGTTGCAAGGCACGCCTCGCATGAAGTCCAAGTGTCGCAATTGCGCAAGGTCAAAGTCGGGCCGCAAACGGGCCGGGACAGCCCGAAATGCCCTTATTCTCGCGGTGGCCCCGCTCAGACGGCCGGCAACACCAGCCGCGCGCTGAGCCCTCCTGCAGGCGCGGCCTCCAGCGTGAACGTGCCGCCGTAAACCTGGACGAGATCAGCAACGATCGAAAGGCCAAGGCCGGACCCCGGCTTGCTCTCATCGAGGCGACGGCCGCGCTTGACCGCCTGGGCGCGCTGTTCTGCGTTCAGCCCCGGCCCGTCGTCCTCGACAGAGATCTGCAGCGACCAACCGGGGCGCTGCGCATCACCCTCCGCAACCGCGACTTTCAGCACCACCTTGCTGCTCGCCCATTTGCAGGCGTTGTCGAGCAGGTTGCCGAGCATTTCCTCGAGGTCCTGGCGCTCACCGCGGAAACGGGCGCCCGGGGCACAATCGATGACGATCTCCAAGTGGCGGTCGCGATAGATGCGGCTGACCGCCCGCACGAGCGCCCGCGCGACGCCCTCGACCTCCGTTACCGTGCCGATGACGCCGACCTGGGCTGCCACGCGCGCGCGATCGAGGTAGTGGTTGACCTGGTCGCGCATGATCTCGCCTTGCTCGACGATCTTGTTGCCGAACGGCGTGCGTTCCTCGCGCGCCTCGTTGATCATCACGGCGAGCGGCGTCTTCAGCGCATGCGCCAGATTGCCGACCTGGGTGCGGGCACGCTCGATCGTATCCTGATTACCCCGGATCAGCGCGTTGAGTTCGGCGCGCAACGGTTCGATCTCGGCGGGAAGATCGCCCTCCAATCGTTGCGCGCGTCCCGAACGAATGTCGGCGAGGCCACGCTCGATGTGCGCCAGGGGCTTCAAGCCGTAGCGCACCTGGACGAACGTCGCGCCAACAAGACCCAGCCCGGCGAGTGCGAGCGCCATGATCAGCGGCAGGCGAAACTCGTCGATGCGTGTTTCGACGAAGTCCTGGTTGCCCGCCACGACATAAGAGTAATTCTTCGGCACCTCGTCGTCGCCGAGATTGAAGACGGTTTCTCCGACGCGCAGCGGCTCGCCGATCGGCCCGGTCGCATCCGTCCAGCGAATATTGTTGGAGTCGACCTTCACCCCGGCGAGCGACGGCAGCGCCAGGATCTCGCTTGCGAGCGATGCCGACACCATGCGGCGGCCGGAACTCGATCCGAGCGGCGTGATCTGCCAGTACCAGCCCGAATGCGTCACTTCGAACAGCGGCTCGCCGACGTTGCGCGGAAAGCGCGGCTCGGATCCGCCCTCGTCGGTACTGTAGGCAATGACGAGTGTGAGAAGCTGGCTGAGACGCGCATCGTGCGCGGAGGCGAGCTCGCGCTGGCGCACGTAATCGATCGCCAGTCCTGCCACGGGAAGAATGAGCAGCGTCCACACCGCCGCAGTCGCAAACAGGCGGAACGCGAGCGAGTTAAGCTTCATCGCCCTCACGCGTCAGGCGATAGCCGAGCCCGCGCACGGTCTTGATCATCTCGGGCGGGATCTTGCGCCGCAAACGACCGATGAACACCTCGATCGTATTCGAGTCGCGATCGAAGTCCTGGTCGTAGAGATGTTCGACGAGCTCGGTGCGCGACACGACGCGCTCGTTGTGGTGCATCATGTAGGCGAGCAGGCGGTACTCGTGCGACGTGAGCTTCACCGGCTGGCCGGATAGCGTCACGCGCGCCGTCTTGGTGTCGAGGCGCAGCGTGCCAACCTCGATCTCGCTGCGCGCGTGCCCTGAAAGACGGCGCACCTGCGCGCGGATGCGCGCGAGCAACTCCTCCATGTGGAAAGGTTTCGCGAGATAGTCGTCGGCGCCGGCATCCATGCCCTGCACCTTGTCGCTCCAGCGATCGCGCGCGGTGAGCAGGATCACCGGCATGTTACGCTCGGCGCGGCGCCACTGTTCGAGGACGCTGATGCCGTCCTTCTTCGGCAGGCCGATGTCGAGGATCACGATGTCGTAGGGTTCGGTGTCACCGAGGAAGTAGCCCTCTTCACCGTCGTGCGCGCAATCAACCGCATATCCCGCATCGACCAGCGCCGTCGACAGCTGACGATTGAGGTCGGGATCGTCCTCGACGACTAGCACGCGCATGGCGTCTCGCCCCATGATCTGAGAAGCCTCCCGCATACCTGAAGATCGCCGAACACGGTCGGAACCGGAACCGGCGCATTCTAGCGAGCCCGCGGGGGAAATCCTATCGTTGTCGTGCGCACCAACGCACGCCGCCGCATCGTTCCGTCGCAGCAGGGCAAAATTTGGTTCGGCGGGACTGTCGCGCGCTGGTCAGCGCTTGTGGGTCTTGGCGGGCTTTGCTGGCTCGCTCAGCTCCAGCGGGCCCCGTGCCTCGACCGTCCGGTTGCGGATACGCCCCTTGGGCCCGCGGACCAGCAACCGGTATATATAGCGGTCACCGTCCTGACAGAGAGTGACCCGAATAACTTTACTTTTCAGACGCTTGCGCGCCCAGGAATGCAGATCACGGGCCGGCACCAGCCGCTCCCGGAGCACGATCGGCGCCGCGTCCGACCAGTCGTCGAAGCAGCGCACCGACTGCCCGATCGCGGCGGGAGCCGGTGTCAGTGCCAACGTGGCAAACAGCACTGCAAACAGAACGACCGCGCTCAGCGCCGAAATCGATCGCAATCCGAGTGTCATCATGGCGGGACACTAGTGCGCGAGGCGTGAACGCGCAATGAACGATCCGCAGATGTACGGACGCGTGCGGGGACCGTTCAGCCTTTCCCCCAACGGGCGCTGCGCTTCTCGGCAAACGACGCCAAGCCCTCAGCCGCTTCTGCGGTTTGGCGCTGATCGGAGTGGCTCTGGATCAGCGCGTCGAGGGTCGGTGCATCGAAGCCGCCCCACGCGTGTTCGAGGATATGCTGCTTTGTCTTGGCGATCGCGCCCGGTGCATTCTCGAGCAGCGCCGAGATGATCTTCTCGCCACGCGCCTCGAGATCGGCGAGCGGCACCACCTCGTGCACGAGCCCGATACGGCGCGCTTCATCGGCGCCGAAGCGTTCGCCTGTCAGCGCGTAGCGGCGCACCTGACGCACACCGATCGCATCGTTGAGCTGCGGGAAGATGATGCTCGCGTGCAGGCCCCAACGCACCTCGGTGATCGAGAACAGCGCATTGTCGGCGGCGATCACGACATCGCAGGCGGAGATGACGCCCGTGCCGCCACCGAAGCAGCCGCCTTGGACGAGCGCGACGACAGGAACCGGCAGGCGGTTGAGCCGATCGACCGCGGTCGCCGTCGCACGCGACACGACGAGGTTGTCAGCCGGGGTTCCCGCGCGGGCCCCGTTGATCCACGAGAGGTCTGCACCCGCCTGGAAGTGCTTGCCGTTCCCCTTGAGCACGACGACCCGCAACCCCGCCTCACCACCGAGCGTATCCATGGCCTGATGCAAGCCCTGGATCATGGCGCCGTTGTAGGCGTTGTTGACCTTGGGGCGATTGAGCGTGACCGTGGCAACGCCGCGGGCGTCAAGGGTCCACAGGACGGGGTTTTCTGTGGCGGTATCGCTCATATCGGGGTCTCCTCGGATTTTCTGGTGTAGGGTCTATAGCGCTACGAACAAAAGGAAGGAAACACCCGATGACCGCACTGGGGCCTCTCGAATCTGCAACGCTGCCGTCAGGCGTCCGTGCGCGCTTCATCGATGGCGTCAACGGCCTTCGGATGCACGTCCTCGAAGCCGGCGAGCGTGGCCGGCCGTGCCTGCTGCTGCTGCACGGATTTCCCGAACTCGCCTACAGCTGGCGCAAGGTCATGCCGACACTCGCCGCGGCCGGCTACCACGTCATTGCGCCAGATCAACGCGGTTACGGCCGCACCACCGGCTCAGATGACCGCTACGACGCCGATCTCGCCCCATTCCGCCCCTTCAACCTCGTGCGCGATGTCGTCGGACTTCTTCACGCGCTCGGCATCCGCGAGGTCGCCTCGATCATCGGTCACGACTTCGGCGCCACGGTCACAGCCTTCGGCGCCCTGCTGAGGCCCGATCTCTTCCGCTCGATGATCCTCATGAGTGCGCCGTTCTCGGGCCCTCCCGCAATCGCGAGCGGACCTGGTTCGCGGGGCCCGAGCATCCACGAGACGCTGGCCGGACTGCCGCGCCCCCGCAAGCACTACCAAGCCTACTACTGCACGCGCGAGGCCAACCCGAACATGCATGGCGCAACACAGGGCGTGCACGCGTTCCTGCGCGCCTACTTCCATCACAAGAGTGCCGATTGGCAGGACAACAAGCCCCATCGCCTCGCTGGCTGGACGGCGGATGAACTCGCCAAGATGCCGACCTACTACGTCATGGACCTCGCTGACGGGATGGCGGAGACGGTCGCCAAGGTGATGCCCGGCGCGGCCGAGATCGCCGCGTGCAACTGGATGCCGGAAGCGGAGATGCGCGTCTTTGCGGAGGAGTACGGCCGCACGACGTTCCAGGGCGGGCTCAACTGGTATCGCGCGCGTGTCGAGCCGCGCCTGCTGCCGGAGGTGGAGCTGCTGTCCGGCCGCACGATCGACATACCGTCGTGCTTCATCGCAGGACGAAGCGACTGGGGCATCCATCAGGTGCCGGGCGCGATCGAGCGGATGCAGAAAGAGGCGTGCACGCGGATGGGCGCGGTGCATCTCATCGAAGGCGCCGGCCACTGGGTGCAGCAGGAGCAACCGCAGGAAACCGCGCGGCATATCCTGGCGTTCCTGCGCGAGCAGAGATGAACGGAGCACGCGATGGCTGATACGATCGGCATGGCCGCGCAGGCGGCCGGGCAAGCGGTGCGGTTCGGCCTCTATCTTGGGCTCAACCGGCTCGTCGACTGGCGCACCAGCGCGCTCGGCCGTGAGCCGATCGAGAAACCGCGCGGTGCGATCCCCTCGCAGGCCGAACTGCTGCGCGATCTCGTCGCGCTGCTGATGCAGGACGCCGCCGCCGTGCGCGATGGCCTGTATCCCCCGATCAGCGATGAGCCGCCGCTGCCTGTGCAGCTCAAACGCATCCGCGACATGCTCGCCGATCTACCATCGGCGCATGCCCGCCGTAACGCGCGTGACGCCTCGACCGCCTCGACAGAGGCGCGCGACGATCTTCCCGACTATTTCGTGCAGGATTTCCATTTTCAGACCGGCGGCTATCTCACCGACGACTCCGCAAAGCTCTACGACCTCCAGGTCGAGACGCTGTTCTATGGCGCGGCGGGCGCGATGCGCCGCCAGGGTTTGCGGCCGATCGCGAAATTCATGCGCGGGCGCGACCAGCGGCAGGTGCGCCTCCTCGATGTCGCTTGCGGCACGGGGCGCTTCCTGCGTGCCGTACGGCTTGCCTATCCGGCGATGAAGCTGACGGGGCTCGATCTGTCGCGGCCCTATCTGGAGGAGGCGCAGCGTCACCTGAAAGGTTTGCGCCCGGTCGAATGGGTCGCGGCGAATGCCGAGACGATACCGCTACCGGACGCGAGCCAGGACATCGTCACCACTGTCTTCCTGTTCCACGAACTGCCGCCCGAGGTGCGCCGCATCGTCACCGCCGAGATGGCGCGCGTGCTCAAGCCCGGCGGATTGCTCGTCTTCATCGATAGCCTGCAGATCGGCGACCGGCCGGGCTGGGATGGTCTGCTCGAGGCGTTCCCGGCGCGTTTTCACGAACCGTACTATCGCCACTACGCCATCGACAATCTCGATGGCGTGTTCAACGACGCGGGTCTCGTCGCAGATGAGGAGGCAACGGCATTCCTCGCCAAGATGATGGTGCGGCGGAAAGCGGGTTAGAGTCCCGCCGCCATGCCGCCATCGACAGCGATTTCCGCACCAGTCACAAACGAGCTATCGTCGCTCGCGAAGAACAGTGCCGCGCGCGCGATCTCTTCCGGCGCTCCGAAACGGCGCAGCGGCGTCTGATCGATCAGTGCCTTCGCGATCATCGGGTTGCGCAGAACGCGGCTGGTGAGCGCGGTTTCGACGAAGCCCGGCGCCAGCGCGTTGACGCGAATGTTGAAGGGCGCGTACTCGACCGCGAGTGCGCGCGTCAACGCCGACACCGCACCCTTGGTCGCGGAGTAGGCGGCAAGCTGGCGCAGGCCGCGATGGCTCATGATTGACGCAAGATTGACGAGCGAACCGCGCCCCGATGCCTTGAGTAGTTCGAAGCCATCGCGCGCGACGCGCACCACGCCATCGAGATTCACTTCGCGGATCTTGACCCAATCAGCGTCGGAGAGGTGGCGGAAATCGCCCCGCACGTTGAGACCGGCGTTGTTGACCAGAACATCGAGCTTGCCGTGTGCGCTCTCGACCGCGCGGAACAGCGCTGCCACATCCTGCCCGCGCGAGACATCGCACGCGACGGCGGTGGCGTTGCGGCCAGCCTCGCGCAGTGCGGCGACGACGCTGTCCGCGGCAGCCCCATCGACATCGCTGACGTAGACGTGCGCGCCTTCACCGGCGAACACCTCAGCCACCGCGCGGCCGATGCCGTTGCCCGCGCCAGTCACCAGCGCAATTCGTCCTTCAAGCCGCATGCGTGAATGCCTTCAAGCCTTTCGAACCGGCGGCAAGTTACTCCGCAGCCTGCGTGGGCGGTGTCCATTTTTCGCGCATGGTTACCAGCTCTTCAGCCGCACTCGGATGCAGCGCCATCGTCGCGTCGAAATCGGCTTTAGTGGCACCCATGCGCATGGCAATCGCCGCCATCTGCACAATCTCACCCGCATCGGGGCCGAGAACATGACATCCGAGGACGCGGTCGGTTGCACGCTCGACGATGAGTTTCATCAGCATCCGCTCGTCGCGGCCGGTCATCGTCACCTTCATCGGCCGGAAGCGCGCCTTGTAGATGTCGATGCCGCCGGGACGCTTGGCCGCCTCGTGCTCAGGCATACCCACGGTGCCGATTTCGGGTGTCGAGAAGACGGCGGTCGGGATCATGTCGTAGCTGACAGTGCGCGGCTTGCCCCCGAACATGCTGTCGGCGAAGGCGTGGCCTTCGCGGATCGCCACCGGCGTCAGGTTGTGATGGTTCGCGACGTCGCCGACCGCATAGATGCTCTCGACATTCGTGCGCTGGTTCCTGTCGACGATGATTTCGCCGCTCTTTCCGAGCGCAACACCTGCCGCCTCGAGTCCGAGACCCGCCGTATTGGGCGTGCGTCCGATCGCGAACATCACCTGGTCGACTTCGAGCTTGCCGCCGCTTGAGCAGTACGCGGTGATCCCGCCCGCGGTTTTCTCGAGCTTCGTGAAAACCTCGCCGGTGAGGATCTTGATACCGCGCTTGGCGTACTCTTCGGTCAACCCGTCGCGCAGGTCTTCATCGAAGCCGCGCAGGATCTTGTCGCGGCGGTAGATCAGCGTCGTCTCGGCACCGAGCCCTGCGAAGATGCCTGCGAACTCGACTGAGATGTACCCGCCGCCCGCGATAATGACCCGCTTCGGCAGCTCCTTCAGATGAAACGCCTCGTTCGAGGTGATCGCGTGCTCGACGCCCGGAAGCTTCTCGTCGACATTCGCACGCCCGCCCGTCGCGACGAGAATAACCTTCGCGGTGATCTCCTTCCCGCTGTCGGCCAGACGCACCGAATGCGGCCCGGTCAGCACGGCGCGCGTCTTATGCATCGTCACGCCGGCACGCTCGAGGCCGCCACGGTAGGCGCCTTCGAGACGATCGATCTCTTTGTCCTTGTTGGCGATCAGCGTCGCCCAATCAAACGTCGGATCGCCGACCGACCAGCCATACCCGGCTGCATCCGCGAAATCGTCGGCGAAACGGCTTGCGTAGACGAGCAGCTTCTTCGGCACGCAGCCACGGATCACGCAGGTTCCGCCATAGCGGAACTCTTCCGCGATCCCTACCTTGGCGCCGTGACCGGCAGCAATACGCGCCGCGCGCACGCCGCCCGAGCCGGCACCGATCACGAACAGATCATAGTCGTAGGCCGTCATCGTCATTCCTCACAGGTCGACGCCGCGCTTCCTGAGTTCGCGTCGCATCTCCGCATCGATCTCGGCACCGATCCGCGCGCCACACAGAGCAGCATCGCCATCATGAAGTGGCAGGCACGGCCCATCGGTGCACTCCTTTGTCGACAGTGGTTCGACGACGGTCCTAGCGTGCGTCGTCCTCGACCGGCTCGGTCTCGATCACGACGATGCCTTCAGGGCCCGCGACGAACGCCATGTCGGCGAGGCCGAGGAACAGCCCATTCTCGACGACGCCCGGAATGTGCTTCAGCGCTTCATCGAGCCGCTCCGGCTCATCAATGCGCTTGAAGGCGCAGTCAAAGATGTAGTTGCCGCCATCCGTCACATAGGGCTGACGGTCGGCTCCGAGCCGCAAGCGGATCTCACCATGGCAGCCGAGATCGGCCGAGAGGATACTGATCATGTTGCGCGTCGCCGTATAGCCGAAACGCACGACCTCGACGGGGAGCGCAAAGGCGCCCAACCGTTCGACCCGCTTGGTGTGGTCCGCGATGATGATCAGCCGCTCGGACGCAGCCGCGACAATCTTTTCGCGTAGCAGCGCGCCGCCGCCGCCCTTGATAAGACGCAGAGCGCTGTCGAACTCATCGGCGCCGTCGACCGTCAGGTCCAGGAGCGGCGTCTCGTCGAGGGTGGTGAGGCGGATGCCGAGGCGCGCGGCCTGCGCGCGCGTGGCTTCGGACGTCGGGACGCAGATCACGTCGAGCCCGCTTTGCACGCGCTCGCCCAGGAGATCGACGAAGTGGGCCGCCGTCGAGCCCGTGCCGAGCCCCAGCCGCATGCCGGAAGCCACCTGCTCGATGGCGCCGCGCGCCGCCGTACGCTTGTACTCGTCCAAAGTCATACCGTTGATCCGTAGCCCGCCGACCGGTTGGCCTTATCGCAGGTATTGACCGAAATGACCAGTACGCGCGGACGGTCGCCGCGGTGCCAGAGCCGGCGTTTACAATGGGCTTCATGCCGTCCCGGCGAGCAGCCGCTCAACGTACGCGGGCACGATCTCCGACGCCCGACCGTGGATCGCTTCATCGAACAGGCTCGAACCTTGCGACGGCTCGAGGTTCAGCTCGACAGTGCGGGCGCCACGGTCGCGCGCCTCGGCAACGAAGCCCGCCGCCGGATAGACGTTGCCGCTCGTCCCGATGGAGATGAAGAGGTCCGTGCGGGCAAGCTCCTCCGCTATCCGCCCCATGTGATAGGGCATCTCGCCGAACCACACGACGTCGGGCCGCATCCCGCCGCTCACCCCGCAGCTCGGACAGGCGAGCGTAACGCTGAGGTCGGGGGATGACTCCGGCTTCCACGGATGGCGCGCGCCGCACAGCGCGCACAGCGCCTGCTGGTGCTCGCCGTGCATGTGGATGAGGTTCTGCGTGCCCGCCGCTTCGTGGAGCGCGTCGACATTCTGCGTCACGACGACGACGCGGCCGTCGAATTTCTGCTCAAGCCGCGCCAACGCAAAGTGCGCCGCATTGGGCTTGGCGCCGCCGCTCGCCTTGCGCCGCATATTGTAGAAATCGAGCACAAGCTCCGGGTTGCGGGCAAAACCTTCCGGCGTCGCCACATCCCGGTAATCGTACTTGGCCCAGATCCCATCCTTGTCACGGAACGTCGAGATCCCGGATTCGGCAGATATGCCCGCCCCCGTCAGGATCGTGATGTGCCGGAATGTTCTCATGCTGAATTACGCCCCTCGGAACCGCCGCCGCCGGCGATCAAGGTGTCCGTTTGTGACCGCATGTGGGCAGATTGGCATCAGTGCCGGCACACCTGCAGAATGGCCCCTGGCATCCCTGCTGACCGGCCCCGAGATCTGTGCTATCTGGTTGAGTGGGCGCTGACAATACAGGGGGCACAGAGCTGTCGGGTGCGCAATGCGGCACCACCCGAAGCGAGGCTCGTGTCGCTTTCTACCGTTTGAGGGAGTTGCGTTAGAATGTTCACGAAGAAGTCGGACAAGGAGCCGAGTGCGTTCGATCTCGGCCGGAGCGCATCGCCGCCACCGCCACCGCATCATTTGCCCACGCCGCCGCTCCACGCGCAGCAGCACAGCGCGCCACAGCCAAGCCACGAGCCAAGCCCCGGTGTCTCGCACATCGGTGCCGATCTGACGATCGTCGGCAACCTCGTCTCGAAGGGCGAAGTGCAGATCGACGGCCAGATCCAGGGCGATCTCCACGCCGCGCAAGTGACGGTCGGCGAGAGCGCGCGCATCACCGGCGGCATCATCGCCGACGAGGTGATCGTACGTGGTGCGATCTCGGGATCGATCCGCGGGCGCCGCGTGGTGCTGCAGTCGTCGAGCCGGGTTGAAGGCGATGTCTTCCACCAGCAGCTCGGGATCGAACAGGGCGCCTACTTCGAGGGCAAGTCGCGCCGCGTCGATGATCCGCTGGCAGGCTCCTCGGCGCCGCCGGCCGCGGGGCCGCTCGGACCGGGCTTCCCGTTGCGCCAGCAGAGCTGATCGCCGCGCGGCGACGGATGCCAAGCTCCTCCCCGGATTCCGGGGAGGAAGCTCGCGGAGTTTAGTCGATATCCTGCACGTCGACCGAGCCGCCTTTGACGCGTTGCGCGAGCGCGGCCTCGATGAACTGGTCAACGTCGCCGTCCATCACAGCCGGAACGTCGCTGGTCTGCACGCCCGTGCGCAGGTCCTTGACCATCTGATAGGGCTGGAACACGTACGAGCGGATCTGGTGGCCCCAGCCGATATCCGACTTCGATGCCTGCTCCGCCTGCGCCTTCTCCTCGCGCTTGCGTAGCTCGAGCTCGTAGAGGCGCGCCTTGAGCCGCTTCATGCCGGCATCGCGGTTCTTGTGCTGCGAGCGGCCTTCCTGCGAGAAGATGACGATCCCCGACGGCTTGTGCACGATGCGAACGGCGGATTCCGTCCGGTTGACGTGCTGGCCGCCGGCGCCACTCGATCGCGTGAAGCTGACATCGATGTCGTCGGGCTTGATCTCGATCTCGATGTTGTCATCGACGATCGGATACACCCAGACGCTGGAGAACGACGTGTGCCGGCGCGCGTTGGAATCGAACGGCGAGATGCGCACGAGGCGATGCACGCCCGACTCCGTCTTCAGCCAACCGTAAGCGTTCTCGCCCTTGATCTCGAGTGTCGCCGACTTGATGCCCGCTTCTTCGCCCGGGCTCTCGTCGATCAGTGACACCTTGTAGCCGCGCTGCTCACCCCAGCGCATGTACATGCGCAGCAGCATCTGCGCCCAATCCTGGCTCTCGGTACCGCCCGCGCCAGCATGGACTTCGAGATAGGTGTCGTAGCTGTCGGCCTCGCCCGAAAGCAGCGCCTCGACTTCGCGGCGCTTGACCTGAGCGAGCAGCGTCTTCAACGAAGCGCCGCCTTCCTCGACCGTCGCGTCGTCGCCTTCGGCCTCACCAAGTTCGATCAGCGTGACGGTGTCGTCGAGGTCCTGCTCGATCTTCTTGTAACCCTTGACCGCACTGTCCAGCGCCTGGCGCTGGCGCATCACCTTCTGGGCGCGCGCGCTATCGTTCCACAGCGAGGGATCCTCGGCCTGGCGATTGAGATCGCCGAGGCGCATTTCCGCGGTATCCCAGTCAAAGAGACCTCCGGAGCAGGGCCATCGACTCTTTGATTTCTTCCACGAGACTGGCGTGCTCGGTGCGCATGATGCGGCTCCATCGGCGAAATGAGTGTTGGCCGCGGGTTATAGGGGGGGCGTGGCGGGATGTAAACGCAGGCTGCGGTCAGGTGCTCTGCTGCGCCATCAACTTCTCATCGATCGCCAGCGCGCGCTGGCGGGCGGGGCGTTCGGCGAGGCGGGCGGCATAGCGTTTGAACGTATCCGACGGCGGCAGCAATTCGAACTGCAGGCCCCACGAGATGGCCGAGCCGACATAGACATCGGCTGCCGAATAACGCTCGCCGAGGAACCACGGACCCTTTTCGACGGCCCGTTCGAGCGCCGAAACCGCGATCTCGTACGTGCCGTAGGGCATCATCCCGCGCTGTCCCGGTTCGCGCTTGAGCGCCTTGTCGACGATCGCGGGCTCGAGCGCGTTGCCCTGGAAAAACATCCAGCGCAAATACGCGCCGCGAAGGGGATCACCGATCGGCGGCGCGAGGTTCGCCGCCGGAAATTCGTCGGCGAGATAGGTGCAGATGGCGCCCACCTCAGTGATGACGACGCCCTTGTGCTCGACCGCCGGCACCTTCCCCATCGGATTGATCGCGAGATATTCAGGCCGGTGCTGCTCCTCCTTCTGGAGGTTCAGCACCCTCAGCTCATACGGCGCGCCGATTTCCTCCAGCATGAACAGCACCGTCGAGGAACGGCTCGGTGCCGCGTGATGCAGGATGATCTTGTCGCTCATGTGAGCCTCCTGGCGTTGTGTCAGTACCCGCGCGTGCGATCCACGACGTTCTGTAGCGGCTCGCCGCGTTCGCGCGCGTTGATCTGGGCGACCACGTAGTCGGAAATCGCGTCCGGATCGCTGTCGGCGGCATTGTGCGGTGTGATCGTGGCGTTCGGGTGGCTCCACAGCGGGTGGTCGGACGGCAGCGGCTCGGTATTGAAGACGTCCAGGGTCACGCCGCCGAGCGTTCCGTCGTTCAGCGCCGCAACGATGTCGTCCTCGACCTGCAAACCGCCCCGCCCTGCGTTGATCACGAACGGCGCGCCGAGCACACCGTCGCGCGCAAGGCGCTTGAACAGAGACGCATTGAGGATGCCTTTGGTTTCCTCAGTCAGCGGCACGAGCACGACGAGAATGTCCGTGCGCGCGAGAAACGCGCCGAGCTGATCCAGGCCGGCAAAGCTCTCGACGCCCGGCACCTCCCGCTTCGAGCGGCTCCATCCAGCCACCTGGAAACCGAGCCGCACGAGCACCTCCGCGCTGTCGCGGCCGAGTTCACCAAGTCCCATGATCCCGACGCGGACGGCCGACGCGGCGCGCTGGTCCGGCGTCTCCCACCGCTTCTCGCGCTGCATGGCGTCGAAGAAGCGCTGCTTGCGGTGATACATCAGCACATGGAGGACGACGTACTCGGTCATGCGCTTGGTGAGGTCGCTGTTCGCGACGCGGACCAGCGGCACGTCCGGCAATGTTGCATCCGCGACCAGCGCATCGACGCCGGCACCGAGATTGAAGATCACTTCGAGGTTCGGGAACGTGCCGAGCAATCCTGGCGGCGGCTTCCAGACCGCGACGTAGCGCACATGCGCCGGGTCCGGCTCGTCCTTCGGCCAGAGCGCGACCGGCATCGAGGTCAGCCGCGCCGCAAAGCGCTCCCGCCACGGCTCCGCCGACCAGTTCTCCCCTGCCCCCTTAACCGCGATGAGAAGCGTCATACCCGTTCCATTTCCTGAGCTTTCCGGTGGCAAGAGCACCGCTGAGCCTTCGACATGCTATAGATGTGCGGAACGCACAACCATCATCAACCCAATTGCACCGCGGGACGGCCCCGCTCGAACGATGCCTCTCGAAATCATTCTGACGATCGTGGCGGTCCTGTTCCTGCTTGCCGCCTCGGCCTTCTTCACATGCTCGGAAACGGCCCTCACCACCGCATCGCGCGCGCGTCTTCAGACATTGGCCAATGACGGCAATGCGCGCGCGATGATCGTCAACCAGCTGATGGAGCAGCCGGAACGGGTGATCGGCGCCACGCTTCTCGGCAGCAATCTCGTCAACGTGCTGGCAGCCGCACTCGTGACGAGCCTGCTGATCAATCTGTTCGGCGAGATCGGCATTGCCTACGCGGCGATCCTGGTCGCGGTGCTGGTGGTCATCTTCGGCGAGGTGCTGCCGAAAACCTATGCCATCGCGCACGCTGAGTCCGTCGCCCTGGCGGTCGGGATGCCGATGCGGTTTGCAATCAAGCTGCTCACGCCCATCACCGCGATGGTTGCGTTCATCGTCCGGCAATTGCTGCGGCTGACGCCCAGCCGGATCGACGACGACGCCAATATTCTCGCCCACAAGGAAATCCGCGGCACCATCGAACTCCAGACGCGCGAAGGTACGGTCGAGCGGCACGACGCCGATATGCTCGGCGGCGTCCTCGATTTGAGCGAGCTGCAGGTGTTGGACATCATGGTCCACCGCACCAAGATGGCGACGATCGACATTGCCGAGCCACCGCGCAAGATCATCGACGACGTACTCGCGAGCCAGTATTCGCGCATCCCGCTATGGCGCGACCAGCCGGACAACATCGTCGGCATCCTGAACGGCAAGGATCTGCTGGCCGCGCTGCGCGTCGCCGACTGGGACCCCGATACGATCGATATTGCAAAGCTTATGAGCGAACCGTGGTTCGTCCCCGACACGACCGCGGTCAAGGAGCAGCTCGACCAGTTTCTCAAGCGCAAGTCGCAGCTCGCACTCGTGGTCGACGAATACGGCGAGGTACGCGGCCTCGTCACGCTCGAGGACATTCTCGAGGAGATCGTCGGGCAAATCGGCGACGAGCACGACGTCGGCGAGCGTCCGATCCGCCCGCAGCCCGACGGTTCGGTGCTGGTCGAGGGCACGCTGCCGATCCGCGATCTGAACCGGGCCGCCGGATGGACGCTGCCGGATGACGCCGCGACCACCGTCGCCGGCCTCGTCATGCACGAGGCGCAGACGATCCCGGAGGCCGGGCAGGTGTTCACGTTCTACGGGTTCCGTTTCGAAATCGTCCGCAAAGCCCGTAACAAGGTGACGGCCGTGCGGGTGCGGCCCGCGACGCCCATTGTGGCACCGTAGCCTCCCTCGCGCCGGTCCGCCGCCCCTGGTTGGGCCCGTGCGTTTTCCGGGCAGGGACCGCCCGGGGCCTGCAATGGCCAAGCGGGCAGTGACTTGATACTGTGCGCCCCTGAAATCCGCGAGAGGAGGCCAGTCTTGTCGACGAACCGCATTATCGACCTCTACAGCGACACCCAGACCCGTCCCGATGCCGGGATGCGCAAGGCGATGGCCGAGGCCGAAGTCGGCGACGAGCAACGCGGCGAGGACCCCTCGACCAACCTGCTGCAGGAGCGGGTCGCGGACCTGCTCGGCAAGGAGGCGGCGCTGTTCCTCCCCTCCGGCACCATGTGCAATCAGATCGCGATGCTGGTGCATTGCCGCCAGGGTGACGAGATCATCGGCGCCGAGGTGACACATTTGTTCACGTCGGAAGCGGGCGGCGCTTCGGCGCTCGCCGGCGCGCAGACATGGCCGATCCGCTGCGATCGCGGCATCTTCACCGGTGCCGATATCACCGAGGCGGTGCGCGCGCCCGGGCGTCACAATCCGATTTCGCGCGTTGTCGTCATCGAGCAGACGGTCAATCGCGGCGGCGGCGCCATCTGGTCGATCGATGAGATCGCCGATGTCGCCGAGGCGACGAAGAAGCACGGCCTCGTCCTCCATATGGACGGCGCGCGGCTGATGAACGCCGCGGTCTCCTCCGGCATCCCGGTGAAGGACATGACGGGCCCCGTCGATACCCTGTGGACCGATCTGTCGAAAGGTCTCGGCTGCCCGGTCGGCGGCGTGCTCGTCGGCTCGCGCGCCTTCATCGACGAGGCGTGGCGCTGGAAGCACCGCCTCGGCGGCGCGCTGCGCCAGTCGGGCATCCTCGCCGCGGCGGGACTCTACGCGCTCGACCACAACATCCAGAAGCTCGCCGAGGATCATGCCAACGCTGTCGCGCTCGGCGAAGCGATTGCCGCCATCCCCGGCCTCAAGCTCTTCGCGCCGCGGATCGAGAGCAACATGGTGTTCTTTGAATCGACGCTGCCCGGCATTTCCTCGCGGCAGATCTTCGAGACATTGCTCGCGCGCGGCGTCCGCATGGGCATGACCTACGGCAACATGATCCGCGCCGTCACTCATCTCGATGTCTCGCGTGACGACATCACGCGCGCCGGCGACGTGCTGGCCTCGGTGGTCGAAGACCTCCAGGCCGGACTGCGCAAAGCATCATAGATCCGCAGAAGAAACTGAAAGAACAGGAAGCCCCAATGCCCTTCGAGCCTGCCAGCGACGTGCTGTCCAACTATACCGTTCTCGACCTGACCCGCGTCCGCTCGGGTCCGACCTGCGTGCGCCAGCTCGCCGACTGGGGCGCGAACGTGATCAAGATCGAGGATCCCGAATCCGACAAGGTCGGGCTCGGCGGCGCGCGCTCAGGTTCCGACTTCCAGAACCTCCACCGCAACAAGCGGTCCATGACGCTCAATCTCAAGACCAAGGAAGGCGTCGCGATCTTCCACGCACTCGCCAAGAAGGCCGACATCATCGTCGAAAACTACCGCCCCGACGTGAAGAAGCGGCTCGGCATCGACTACGAGACCATCTCGGCACTCAACCCCCGGATCATCTACGGTTCTATTTCGGGCTTCGGCCAGGACGGCCCGCTCGCCAATCGGCCTGGCTTCGACCAGATCGCGCAGGGCATGGGCGGCCTGATGTCGATCACCGGCGAGCCGGGCAAGGGACCGATGCGTGTCGGCATCCCGATTGCGGATCTCACCGCCGGCATCTTCTGCGCGCAGGGCATCCTGCTCGCGATCATCGAGCGCGAGCGCTCCGGCAAGGGCCAGTGGGTGCAGACGTCGCTGCTGCAGGCGCAGGTGTTCATGCTCGACTTCCAGGCCTCACGCTGGCTGATGGACCAGGACGTCGCCCCGCAAGCCGGCAACGATCACCCGACTTCGATCCCGACCGGCGTCTTCAAGACCTCGGATGGCCACATCAACATCGCCGTCGCCGGCCAGAAGATGTGGGAGAAATTCATCGCGCTGTTCGATGATGCGGCGTTCAACAGCCCCGATTACGCCGACGCCAAGGCGCGCTCGAAGAACCGCAAGGCACTCAACGCGCTGATCGAGAGCCACACGGTCAAGAAAACCGCCGCCGAGTGGATCGAGATCTTCAATGCCGCCGGCGCGCCCGCTGGCGAGATCAACAATATCAAGCAGGTGTTCGACCTCGAGCAGGTCCGCCATCTCGGCCTCGCGCAGCCGATGCAGAGCCAGGAGCGCGGCAAGACCGAGGTCGTCGGCCAGCCGATCCTGATGTCGCGCTCGAAAGCGTCGATCAAACGCCCGCCGCCGACACTCGGGCAGCAGACCGGCGAGATCCTGGCCGAGATCGGCTACGGCGCCGAGGACGTGAAGAAGCTCGCCAAGGACGGCGTCATCTGACGCACGCCGCTTGCTGACCGACAAACGACAAGGATCACGCTGATGAGCAGTCAAGCCGCCGCCGACGCACCGGCCGAAGAGAAAATGCTGGGCCTGAAGAAAGGGCCCATCGCAGAGATCATCTTCAACAACCCCGCGCGCCACAACGCCGTATCGCTCGAGATGTGGGAGCGGATGACCGCGCTGCTCGGCGGGTTCGCGGCCGATCCCGACATCCGCGCGCTGGTCGTCAGCGGCGCGGGTGGAAAGTCGTTCGTGTCGGGCGCCGACATTTCGAAGTTCGAGAAGGACCGCTCAACACCGGAAGGCGTCGCGCACTACAACGCCGTCAGCGGAAAGGCGTACGTCGCCCTCTACAATTTCCCCAAGCCGACGATCGCGAAGATCCAGGGCTACTGCATCGGCGGCGGCATGAACGTCGCGAGCTGCTGTGATGTGCGGATCGCGACGGCGGGGTCGAAGTTCGGCATACCGGCGGCCCGGCTCGGCCTCGGCTACGGCTACGAAGGCGTGCGGCGCCTCGCCGAGATCATCGGCCTTGCGAAAGCGATGGAACTCTACTTCACCGCGCGGCAGTTCACCGCACCCGAGGCCCAGGCCTTCGGCTTCGTCAACCGAATGGTGGCTGAGGATGGCCTCGACGCGGCCGTCAACACGATGACCGGACAGATCGCGGAAAACGCACCGCTCACCATCGCCACCATCAAGGCCGTGGCGCGCGAGCTGGGCCGCCCTTCCGCCGACCGCGACCTCGCCAAGCTCGACCGCATGGTCGCCGCCTGCTTCGCGTCGGAAGACTACACCGAAGGGCGCCGCGCGTTCATGGAGAAGCGAAAACCTGCGTTCAAAGGCCGCTAAGCGCCTATTCGGCCGCCAATATCGGTCGCGTGGCCCTTGAGTTCGCCACACTGTCGCTCGATACTGCGCCCAATCAGCCAGAGCCGTGGACGGACGGGATCGCGCGCGTCGATGCGTAATACTTTTGCCATCATGAACACCAAGGGCGGTGTCGGAAAATCGACCATCGTCCTTGCTGTTGCCGAGACGCTCTCGGTTTATCATGGCAAGAACGTGCTGATCATCGATTCCGATGCGCAGGCGAGCATCAGCACGATGGTGATGGCGACCGAGAGCCTGCGCAAGTTGCAGGACGAAGGCCGCACGATTGTCGATTACCTCGTTGCTCAGGTTTTGAAGGGCACGCCGGTCGAGTGGACCGAGTTCGTCGTCGGCGGGGTCTCCGACATCGACGATGCCCGCTCGGTCTACCTCATGCCGAGCGACATGCAGCTGACGCTGCTCGAGCGCGAGGTCTCCAAGGAGAGCCAGCACGGCCGCCTGCGCACTGCGATCGGCGGTCTGCTGAGCCGGGCCCGGATCGTGTTCGACATCGTGCTCATCGACTGCCCACCCGGGCTGTCGGTGCTCACCGAATGCTGGCTGCGGGAAGCCGACTTCCACATCTCGCCGACCAAGCCGGATTACGTGTCAGTCTGCGGGCTGGACGTGTTCCGCCGTTTTCGCGAGATGAACCCCGAGATGGGTTTCGCCGACAATCTCGGCGTCGTGGTCAACATGAAGGAGCGCGCCGCGCCGCTGGACGAGGAATATCATCGCTGGCTCGCCGCGGATGCCAACAACCGCTGCTTCACGCACGCCCTGCCGCGTGTCCACGCGATGCAGCAGGCCGGTCAATTCCAGGCCAACGAACGCTCCTACCTGGCCAAGTATCCCGGAGACGTCGGCGTCGCGGTCCGCGGCCTCGTGGACGAGATCCTGTCCCGCGCGAACGCGGCATCGGTTCCGGCAGAAACCCGCGCCGCGGGAGAGTAGCTCAGTTAGCCCTTGCGATGCTGAATGCGACGGCGTCCCGGAGCGCCGCGCGCGGCACGCTCTCAGGGAAGATCGCGAGCGCATCGTTCGCGATCGCACCGTAGTGACGCGCCCGCTCGAACGTCGCCTCGATCGCCTTGTGGCGGCGCATCAATGAAAGTGCGTGCTCGAGATCGCCATCGCGGATCTCGCCCGCGGACAGTGTCCGCTGCCAGAACGCGCGCTCTTCCTCGTTGCCGCGCCGGTAGCACAGGATGACCGGCAGCGTGATTTTGCCCTCGCGGAAGTCGTCACCGACTGATTTGCCGAGGCGCGCACTGTCGCCGGCATAGTCGAGCGCGTCATCAACGAGCTGGAACGCAATGCCGAGATTGCGGCCGTAGGACTTGAGCGCCGCCTGCTCGCTCGCCGGACGATTGGCAATCGCGGGGCCGACCTCAGCCGCAGCCGAGAACAGCGCCGCCGTCTTGGCATTGATGATGGCGAGATACTCGTCCTCCGTCGTGCCCATATTCTTAGCGGCCGCGAGCTGCATCACCTCGCCTTCCGCGATCACGGCAGCGGCATTGGAGAGAATACGCAGCGCCGACAGCGAGCCGACATCGACCATCATGCGGAATGCCTGGCCCAGCAGGAAGTCGCCGACCAGCACGCTCGCCTCATTGCCCCACACGCGGCGCGCGGTGGACTTGCCGCGCCGCACATCACTCTCGTCGACGACATCGTCGTGGAGGAGCGTCGCGGTGTGCATGAACTCGACGGCGGCCGCGAGGCGCACGTGGCCCTCGCCGGTGTAGTTCGACAGCTTCGCCGCCGCTATCGTCAGCATCGGGCGGAGCCGCTTGCCGCCGGAGTCGATCAGATGATGCGCCAGCGTCGGAATGAGTTCGACATCCGACACCGCCTTGTCGAGGATGATGCGGTTGACCCCCGCCATCTCGTCGGCGACGAGGTCGAGCAGCGGCTTCAGGCTTGCCGCCGGATCGCGCGCGCCGTCGATTGAAACCACTACGCCCAATGTCAAATTCCTCGCTCAGCCTGTCCGAGTCGGCTGCCATAGTCCGAACATCGGATCGTCCGGTCAAGCCGCATCGTCCGGTTAATCACGGACCGCCGCCCCCGCCAATGGCCCGATTGTCGCGCCTTGACGAAGGACGGCACGACAGGCACGAAGAGCGATAAGGCCCAGGCTCGCTGGGAGGCGGGATGTTTACCAATGGGACAAGGTCACACCAATGAACGACCGCTATCTCCGAACCGGCGTCTTTCTGGCTCCGTTCCACGCGCTCGGCGAGAATCCCACGCTCGCCCTCGATCGCGACATGGAGCTGCTGGTTCACCTCGACCGCCTGAACTATCATGAGGCCTGGGTCGGCGAGCACCACTCGGGCGGGTTCGAGATCATTGCCTGCCCCGAGATGTTCATTGCTGCGGCGGCGCGTGAGACGCGGCACATCCGGCTCGGTACCGGCGTCGTCTCTCTGCCCTATCACCATCCTTTCACGCTCGCGAGCCGGATGACGCAGCTCGATCACATGACGCGCGGGCGCGCGATGTTCGGAGTCGGCCCCGGATCGCTGATCTATGATGCCGACAAGATCGGCCTCAAGGCCGCCGACCAGCGCCGCCGCATGGACGAGGCGCTCGACTGTATCATGCAGCTGATGCGCGGCGAGATGGTCACGCGCAAGACGGACTGGTTCACGCTCAACGAGGCGAAGCTCCAGATCAAGCCGTACTCGCTGCCGCACATGGAAATGGCTGTCGCCTCGTCGCGCTCCCCGGTCGGCGCGGTGGCATCGGGCAAGCACGGCATCGGCATGCTGTCGATCGGCGGCACCTCCGACGAAGCGCTCGCCGCGCACGCGGCCAACTGGGCCGTCCACGAGAAGGCCGCCAGCGAAGCCGGCAAGACCGCCGACCGGTCGCGCTGGCGCATCGTGACGTTTGCCCACATCGCCGAGACGCGCGAGAAAGCGCGCGCCGACATGGCCTATGGGCTTGCCGATTACTGCAAATACTTCACCGACGTCGCCACGTTCCCGATCATCCCGCCCGGCATAGAGAATCCGATCGATTATCTGACCGACACCGGCCTCGCCTGCATCGGCACGCCAGACGATTGCATTCGCCACTTCGAGCGGCTGTGGAAGGGCTCGAACGGTGGCATGGGCGCGATCCTGCTGCTCGCCCATAACTGGGCCGACTGGGAAGCGACCAAGCGCAGCTACGAGTTGATGGCCCGCTACGTGCACCCGCATTTCCAGCGCAACGCGAACGGCCTGCGCCAATGGAGCTACGACGACGCCGCAACCAAGCGGGCGGGCGCCGGCATTGAAAACCAAGCCGCCGTCCAGGCGGAAATCGACAAGTACAAGGCGCGCCAGGGCTGATTGTTGCCCGAAGCCCGCAACACCAGGGAACAACCGACTTCATGACCGCTGATGTTGAAACGATCGTTGTCGGCGCAGGCGCCGTCGGCCTCGCCATTGCTCGCGCTCTCGCACTCGCCGGACGTGAGGTCATGGTGCTCGAGCAGCATGACATCATCGGCTCCGAGACGAGTTCGCGCAACAGCGAGGTAATCCACGCGGGCATCTACTATCCGCCCGGATCACTGCGCGCGAAACTGTGCGTCGAAGGCAAGGCGCAGCTCTACCGCTTCTGCAACGAGAATGGCGTCGCGCATCAGCCGATCACCAAACTGCTGGTCGCGACGAGCGACGCTCAGCTGCCGAAGTTGAAGGCGATCCAGGAAATCGCGGTGCGCAACGGCGTCACCGATCTCCAGCCACTGACGGGCGAAGAAGCGCGCAAGATCGAACCTGAAGTATCGTGCGTCGCAGCGATGCTGTCGCCCTCGACGGGCACGATCGACACGCACGCCTACATGCTGGCTCTCGAAGGGCACATCGAGGCCAACGGCGGCAACGTCGTCCTGAACACGCCGGTCGTGCGCGTCGGCCGCCGCGCCGACGGCCTGTTCGAGGTGGAGACGGCGGGGGATGCACCAGCGACCATCACGGCGAAGCAGCTCATCCTGTCAGCGGGCCTGCACGCGACCAAGCTCGCGCGCACGATGAATTTCCCCGCGGGCTATACGCCACCGGAGACCTACTACGCCGTCGGGCAATACTACGCCTACAGCGGCAAGTCGCCGTTCGGCCGTCACATCTACCCGATGCCGGATGGCGCCTGGCTGGGCCTGCACGTCACGGTCGATCTTGGAGGAAAATGCAAGTTCGGCCCCGACATCGAGTGGATCCCGGAGATCGACTACACTTTCAAGCCCGAGAAGCTCGAGAAGTTCCTCGGCTTCATCCGCACCTACTATCCGGGCCTCGATCCCTCACGCCTGCATCCCGATTACACCGGCATCCGTCCGAAACTCTACCGCGAGGGCGAGCCGGTGCCGGATTTCCTGTTCCATGGCCCCAAGGACCACGGCGTCGACGGCCTCGTGATGCTGTTCGGCATCGAAAGCCCCGGCCTCACGTCATCGATGGCGATCGGAGATCAGGTGGTGGGCTTGCTTTGATTGCGCGCAAGCGCGATCAGAATCTTTTACTTTCCGCGACCGCTGCCTCGCCGGCTGCGGTGCCACCGCGTGCTCTTCGAGCGCCACCAAACGAACTGCGCCGCTCGATGGCTCGTCGATTGTAGCAGCCGAAGGCCGCAACGTGTGAACGCGCCGCCGAGGCAGCGTCCTCGGAAGAGAAAAGCAAGCTTGATTGGCACCTGCCGGCGCGGGCATGATGCGTTCAACGACGCGTGAGCCATCACACTCCGGGGGAAACACATGAAGCCAATCACACGTGCACGGTTCAGTCTGGCAGCCATGGTGCTGCTGGCCAGCATCACCTCGGCTGCGGCTCACCACCCGATGGGCGGCACAACGCCGACGACGTTCATGGAAGGCCTGCTTTCGGGCATCGGCCATCCGGTCATCGGCCTCGATCATCTCGCCTTCATCATCGCGATCGGCATCGCAGCCGCCTTCACCAGCGGCGGCTTCGGCATCATCGTGGCCTTCATCGCCGCATCGAGCGTCGGTGTGCTTACGCATGTCGCCGAACTCGGCGTCCCGCTCGTCGAACCTCTCGTTGCAACGAGCGTGATCGTCGCTGGCGCTGTGATTGCCGCCGGCAAGGCGGGGGCACGCGGCCCATGGCTGGTTCTCGCGGCAATGGCGGGCCTGCTGCATGGCTACGCCTTCGGCGAAGCCGCCGTCGGCGCCGAGCGCAATGTCATCGGCGCATACCTCCTCGGCCTTGCACTGATCCAGACCGCGATCGCAGGGGGCGCCATGTGGCTGACACGCCGCCTGTTCGGAACGATCGGCGAGCGCGCGATGCCCCTGCGTGCCGCCGGTGCCGTGCTCGCCTCGCTCGGCGTTGTCCTGCTTGCGGGCGGATTGATCGGCGGCTGAGCGAACCGGCCGACCGCAATGCGTTGCCACTCGAGCCCGTGGAGATCACATGGCGCGCCGCATCGTCGACCTGTCCGTTGCACTCGAATCCGGAATCGCCTCCGATCCGCCGGGCAACGAGCCGAAGATCACCTACATCGCCCACACCGACGACGCGGCACTGTCGCGGATGCTCCCGCATTTTCCGGGTTTGACGCAGGACGAGTTGCCGGGCGGCGAGGCGTGGGCCGTCGAGCAGCTCGCCGTCTCGACCCACAACGGCACGCATCTCGACGCGCCTTATCACTTCCACTCGACGATGGACGGAGGCAAACGTGCCTGGACCATCGACGAGGTGCCGCTCGAGTGGTGCATGGGCCGCGGTGTTAAACTCGACTTCCGTCACTTCGCGGACGGCTACGTCGCGACACCGGACGATGTCGAAGCCGAGCTCGCGCGCTCAGGCGTCACGCTCCAGCCGTTCGACATCGTGCTGGTCAATACATCAGCCGGCGCACGCTACGGCGAACCCGACTATGTCTCGCGTGGCTGTGGTGTCGGGCGCGCCGCAACGCTTTGGCTGACCGAACGCGGCGTGAAAATCTGCGGCACCGATGCCTGGAGCTGGGACGCACCATTCGTCCACACCGCGAAGAAGTATGCAGCGACGCGCGATGCCTCGCTGATCTGGGAGGGCCACCGCGCCGGGATCGAGCGCGCCTACTGTCACATCGAGAAACTTGCCAATCTCGAAAGCCTGCCGGCGACCGGCTACACGGTGTGCTGCTTCCCCTTCAAGATCAAACGCGCCTCCGCGGGGTTCACCCGCGTCGTGGCCATCTTCGAGACGTAAGCCGGCGGCCGGTTTTCTGTGTGTGGCGCGGCGGCATCAGCCGACAGCAAAGCAGCCTAACAGGTTCCATTCGAACGAAGAGTTACGTGGGAAACTCCGCGCGGCGTCATACGCGGCGAGGACGAGTTGATTATACTTTGCGCGATCTCGGGGTCGATACGGCCTGGATCGTAAGAGTGGTGCTTCACTCGTTCACGCGCACGGAGCAGAGTCACATGTTCAAGATGACGTCAGGCCTCTCGGCAGGATTCCTCAGCGTCGGCATCGCGCTCAGTCTCGCGAATGCGCCAACGCCGAGCGCCGTTGCCCAAGCCGCGAAGGTCGTTGCCGGCACGCTGACGTGCAAGGGCGGCGCCAGCGTCGGCCTCGTCGTCGGATCGCAGCAGAACCTCGCCTGCAAGTTCAATCCGGCCGGCAAGGGTCGCGAGCGCGAGTTCAAGGCCACCATCACCAAGGTCGGCCTCGACATCGGCTTCAAGTCGGAAAGCGTCATCATCTGGACGGTGCTGGGCAGCAGCGACAAAGTGCCGTCGAAGGTTCTGATCGGCAGCTATGGCGGCGTCTCCGCCGAGGCCTCGGTCGCGGTTGGCGCCGGCGCCAATGCGCTGATCGGTGGCAGCGACAAATCCGTCATCCTGCAGCCACTCAGCGTGCAGGGGCAGACCGGACTCAATCTGGCGGTTGGCGTGACCGGCCTGACGATCAGCCGCTGAGACAAAAGACACTCGAGGCCACTTCTGCGAACGCGGGCGCGCTGCATTCAACCTGTGGCGCGCCCGCATCTTATGGCGAACAATCAGCGCATTTGCACTGCGCAGTGCTCTCACCTGCCAGTTTCCGCCGCAATCGGCACCGGACTTTACCGATACGCTACGCCGTTGATTCGGGGGCGAGGCTCATCGCGAGCAGAACGCAAACCCCAAGCATCCAGGAGCGCACTATGAACAAGATCACTCTGGGTTTCGCGGCTGGCGCACTCGGCCTTGCCACGATGCTCGGCATCGCTGCCGCGCCGACCCCGGCCGGCGCCCAGGCCTCGAAGGCCCTGGTCGGCACGCTGACCTGCAAGGGCGGACCGAGCGTCGGCCTCATCGTCGGCTCGACGCAGCGCCTGTCGTGTTCCTTCCTGCCTGAAGGCGCGAGCCGTGGCCGCACCTATCAGGGCACGATGACCAAGGTCGGCCTCGACGTCGGCTTCAAGAACGAGACGACGATCGTATGGGCGGTGCTCGGCTCGACCGACGTCGCCAGAGGCGCGCTGCTGGTCGGCGACTACGGCGGTGTCTCGGCGGAAGCCTCGGTCGCGCTCGGCGTGGGCGCCAACGCGCTCCTCGGCGGCAGCAACAAGTCCGTCGTGCTCCAGCCGCTGAGCGTCCAGGGACAGACCGGCCTCAACATCGCCGTCGGCGTCACCGGGCTGACGCTGCGCCGCTGATCGATCGCGGTCGCTGAAACGACATGGCCGGCACCTCGCGGTGCCGGCCATTTTTTGGGCCATCTTCACGCGCGCTTTTGCGGCCCCCAGTCGGCAATCCATAGCGAGAACACCGACGCAACACCAAACACCGCCATGGCAATGCCCACGAGCGCGAACAGCATCCATGGCTGCGCGTCCACGCTGACCACCCAGAGCCCGCCGACAACGATGACGAGAAGGCGCAGCGTGCCCGCGAGCACGGGGCCAAGAATCTTTCCCGAGCCCTGCGACGCGAAATAGAGGCACAGGCCGAGACCGAAGAGCCCGTAGAATGGGCCCGCCCAGCGCAGATATGTGCTCGCAGATGCAAGAATGCCCGCGTCGCGCGTGAACAGCGCTGCCCACGCCGCCGGAAACATCGCGACCACCACGCCGATAACCGTCAGGCCGATGAACGCAAGCAGCCCCACCGTCCAGGCGACGCGGCGCGCGCGCGCCACATCGCCCGCACCGATCGCCATCCCGACCATCGGCACGCTCGCGACGCCGAGGGCGAACGTCATTGGTATCAGCAGGAACTCGAGGCGGGCGCCGATGCCGTAACCGGCGAGCGCGTCGTTGCCGAACTCGCTGACCAGACGCGTCACGATCAACACCGAGAGGATCGTCTGAACAGGCGAGATGCAGGCGATAGCGCCGACCTTCAGAATATCGCGGAGCACCTCCCATGACGGCGAAATCGTCGAGAGCGAAAGCGTGACCCGCGCGCGCCCGGAGGCGAGATGCCAGTAGAAATAGATGGCGCCAGCGGTGAACGCGATGACCTGACCAAGTGCGACGCCCGCCATGCCGAAGCGCGGGATCGGTCCGATCCCGAGACCGAAGGCGCCGCCGAGCACGATCTGGGCGCCCGCCACCATCAAGAGAACCTTCGACGGCACGGTCATATTGCCGGTGCCGCGAATGACCGAGGCGAACGTATTCGTGAGCCAGATGCTCGGCGCGCCATAGAACACGACGTTGGAATAAGCGAGTGCCTCCGCGAGCACGCCGCCGCGCCCCCCGAGCAGACTGTAGATCGCGGGTCCGGCGAGCTGGAAGATCGCGAAGAACGAGAGCCCCGCCGCCGCGCCGATCAAGAACGCGTGCTGCGCCAGCCTGGCGGCGCGTTCCACTTCGCCCGCGCCCAGCGCGCGACTGATGGCCGAGGAAATGCCGCCGCCCATCGCGCCCGCCGACATCGTCTGCTGAAGCATGACCATGGGGAACACGAGCGCGAGGCCCGCGAGCGGCAATGCTCCGAGAAGACCGACATAGGCGGTCTCGGCGATGGCGACGAGCGCTGTCGCGACCATGGCGATCGTAGTCGGCAGCGCGAGCCGCAGAAGCGTCGGCAGGATGGGTCCTGCGAGCAGGAGGTTGGGCGCCGGCGCCACACGTGGCACCGGTCCGATCTCGTTCGCCGTCATGATGATATGGACCTCAAGCCTTCGCGGGTGCAGTTGCCGCCGCGATACGCGCGACCGGGCGTTCCTTGATCGGCCAGTTGATGAGCGCCGAGATCACGCCGAGTGCAATCGAGATCCACCACATCGCGTCGTAGGACTTGGTGATGTCGTAGAGACGGCCGGCAAGCCAGACGCCGAGGAACGACCCGATCTGATGCGAGAGGAAGACGAAACCGAACAGCATCGACATCCATTGCGTGCCGAAGAACGTCGCGACGAGGCCGCTGGTTGGTGGAATGGTGGATAGCCAGAAGATACCGAGCAATCCG
Organism: uncultured Hyphomicrobium sp.; assembly: GCA_964557265.1. Lineage (GTDB taxonomy): Bacteria > Pseudomonadota > Alphaproteobacteria > Rhizobiales > Hyphomicrobiaceae. The sequence goes on along the minus strand of CAZKZT010000002.1, from coordinate 11,243 downwards.
CACAGCACGATCACCGTCGCGGGCGTCATCGGCAGCACGAGGAAGCCGACGAAGATGACGGCACGCGCGAAGTAGATGACGCTCAACAGACGGCGCTTCTCGATATAGCCACCCGACTGGCCGGCGAGATAGGTGCCGATGATGTTGGCGATGCCGACGACCGACAGCGCGAACGGTCCGACCCACGATGGCAACCCCTGATCTACGGCGAACGCGGGGAGGTGCACAACGATGAAGGCGACGTGGAAACCGCAGACGAAGAAGCCTGCCGTCAGCAGCCAGTAGCTCGGATGCCGCGCCGCCTCCGCGATCGCCTCACGCAGCGTCTGGCTGCGCGCGGGGCCATCCACGAGTTGCGGCTTGCCGCCAATCGGCCAAGCCAGCGGGATCAGCAGCGCAGTGATCGCCATCAGCCACAGCAGGCTCGTCTGCCAGCCGACGTACTCGATGAGGAAGTGCATCAGCGGCAATGCGACGAAACTGCCGATACCAGCCGCCATGCCCATCGACGCGATGGCTGAGAGCCGCTTCTCCGGCGGCGCGAGCCGGCCGACCGTCCCGACCAGCGACGTCACACCGGTGCCGCTGACACCGATCCCCATCAGGATACCGGCGATCAGCAGATCGACCGGCCCGGTCGCGGCATACATGAAATAGAGCCCGGCGATGGTCGTCAGCACGCAGGCGACGATGACGCGGCCGGCGCCGAACGCGTCGATGAGGGCGCCCGAAAATGGCGCGCCGATACCCATCAGGAGCTGCGTGAATGCAATCGAGAGCGCGAACGCTTCGCGGCCGACATTGAGCGCCTGCGTGACCGGCTGAAGATAGAGGCCCATCGACTGGGCGCGCCCCATCGAGACGCCGACGATGGTGCCGACAACGAGGATCAGCAGCCACAGCGGGAGGGCAGTAGAGGTGGAGGCGGAAGGAGACGTGCGCATGGTCACACCTTTTCGGCAGAGAGAAGCGCCTGCATTTGAAATACGCCGGTGGTTTGCGTCAGCCCGGCGGAATCTGCATTACGAGACAGGTTGTCGTGCCGTGCGCGTAGAGTTTGCCGTCAGCATCGACGAGGCGTCCCTCAGCCGTTGCGATGCGACCGCCCGCGTGGATCACCTTCGCCTCGCAGCGTACTCTGCCGGTGCTCTGGTGGACGGCGCGCACGAAACTCACGGCGAGATCGACGGTCGTGTAGCCCTGCCCCGCTTTCAGCATCGTGTGGACAGCGCAGCCCAGAGCGGAGTCCAGCAGCGTAGACATCCAGCCACCATGGATCGTCCCGAGTGGATTGCGGAAGCGGTCGGACGGAAGCCCCTCGAACACCACGCGGCCCGCTTCGGCTTCGGTGAGAATGAAGTCGAGCGCATCGCAAATCGGTGGTGCCGGAAACTTGCCGCTCTTCATCGCGTGAATGAATTCGAGGCCAGACATCGAGGTGGCGATCTTGTAGTCCGTGACGCCGGTCGTCACCGGCCTTCCAGCAAGACGTTCAAGTACAGGATTGCTGCTGCTCATGGTCGTTGTTCCATTTCCTGCATATGCAGATACTGGGGATGCGCCAGCGTGCTTTGCATGTCGGTTATTCGGAGGAGCGTTCGAGGAAGCAGTCGAGAGACTCGTGCAGTTGCGCGGTCTCGTCATCGCCGACGAGTTTGCGAATGTGGTTCTGGGCTTCGCGCCAATGCGGACGCGCGTCCTCGAACGCCTGCCGGCCGGCAGCGGAGAGGCTGACCCAGCGCACCCGCCGATCGCGACAATCGGGCTCGATGATCACGAGCCCCTGGCGATGCAGCGGCCGAAGGTTGCGCGTCAGCGTGGTCGGATCCATGCAGAGCTGCTCGGCCAGCGGACCGATCGCCATGCGCTCGCCGCCGCGGACCGCAGCGAGCACGCCGAATTGCGTGATCGTCAGGCCCGTCGGTTCGAGGTGGCGATCATAGATCTGCGAGACGCGGCGCGCCGCCTTCCTGAGGCGCATCGCCGTGCACCCCTTCGGCCGTCGCGGCTGCTGTGACGCCTCATGCTCCATGGTGTCCACATATCTGCATATGCAGTCATTGGCAAGTCAATTACCGCAGACGGCACGCTGCACGACACCGAACACAACGCGTGCAAGTCAGAGACTGCTGAAGAGGCCGGCTATTCGTCGCCAGCCTCGGAGATCAGCTCGACCACCAGACGGGTGCCTTCGATATCGACGATCTTCACCCAGGTGCCGCTCGGACAGTCCGGCCCGCACACCCGCCATAGCGTATCCGCGACGCGGACTTTGCCCTCACCGCCGACAAGACTTTCGACAACGAGCACTTTGCGGCCGATGTACTGCGCGCTTCGCCGGTTGAGCGCCGGCTCGTCCGTGCGCTTCCCCGCCGGGCGCGCCCAGAGGAGCGTGAGAAGCAGGTCGGCGATGAGCATCGCAACGCCGAGCGAAAGGATCCACCAGCCGTTGTCGTAACCGCGCACGCTCATGAAGAGACCGGCGAGAGCCAACGGCACGCCGATCCATGGCAACACGAGATCGATCAGACCAACCAACCAGATGAAGCCGCCGGGTTCTTTGTCAGGACGCGACACGCGGCACCGCTCAAGTCGCAACCGGCTCCACCATCAGCACCGCATCATTCACGGACTTGACCCGCACGCGCGTGCCGGCTGGCAGATCCTCACCCTCAGCCTGCCACAGCGTATCGCCTACACGAATGCGCCCGCGGCCGCCCTTGATCGCTTCGGCGACGACGAACTCGCGGCCGATGTACTGATGGCCGCGCACGTTGAGATCGGGAACATCGCTCACGTGCGTCCGCGAACGGGCGAACTTGCGGACAGCGAAAGCCGTGCAGATCGAGATCGCGGCGAAGATGACGAGCTGCCATGGCCATGTGATGCCGGTCGCGAAGACGAGCATCCCGACAACGAGCGCCGCCGTGCCGAACCAGACCAGATTGACACCCGGAACGATGGCTTCGAGCGCGTAGAGGATCAGAGCGAAGATGAGCCAGTTCCAGGGCCCGAGGCCGGACAGGAAAGCGATCATGGCGCGGACCTTCGATGGTTGCAAAGTGGGGCCAAGCGCACCGACACGCCGCGGCGCCACTTCAGACTACTGCAGAGTGGGCGAGGAGCGTAGGCCCGGCGGCGCCGCCGGGCCTGATTTTTGGATCAGCCGGTGCGCGGCACGCTGCTGCCGACATGACGGCCGCCACCACCGCCGCCCACGGGGCGCTGCGGGGATGAACCGTCCCTACCGCTGAACGCCGCGCCCGCGATTTCGGCGATACCGGCCAGCGAGCCAATCACGGACGACGCCTCGAGCGGCATCATCAGAACTTTCTGGTTTGGCGAGCGCGCAATCTGCTCGAGCGCCTTCACATAGTTGTTCGCAACGAAGTAGTTGATCGCCTGCACGTCACCGGCTGCGATCGCCTGCGAGACCATCCGGGTGGCTTCCGCTTCGGCCTGCGCGGCGCGCTCGCGGGCTTCGGCCTCACGGAACGCCGCTTCCTTCTTGCCTTCGGCGGCGAGGACGGCCGCCTGCTTCTCGCCTTCGGCCCGGAGGATGTCGGCTTGCCGATCGCCCTGCGCCTTCAGGATCGCGGCTTCGCGCAGACCTTCGGACTCGAGGATCTGGGCGCGCTTTTCACGCTCTGCCTTCATCTGACGGGCCATCGAGTCGACGAGATCGCGCGGCGGCGCGATGTCCTTGATCTCGATGCGTGTCACCTTCACGCCCCACGCCTCGGTCGCATGATCGACGACGTCGAGCAGTTTGGCGTTGATCGTGTCGCGGTTGGAGAGCAATTCGTCGAGGTCCATCGAACCCATGACGGTGCGGATGTTCGTCATCGTCAGGTTGATGATCGCCGCTTCGAGACCCTCGACCTCGTAGGCCGCCTTGGCCGCGCTGAGGACCTGAAAGTACGTCACGCCGTCGACGCGGACCATGGCGTTGTCGCGCGTGATGACATCCTGGCTCGGGATCTCCATCACCTGCTCTTTCATGTTCATCTTGTAGCCCACCCGCTCCATCACCGGGATCAGGATGTGCAGGCCGGGCGTCAGCGTTCGCGTGTAGCGGCCGAAATTCTCGATTGTCCAGTTGAAGCCTTGAGGCACCACCTTCACGGTCGACCAGAGCGCTACCGCCGCGAGGACGATAAGGAGCAGGCCGAAGATCTCAAATCCACCGAAGTAATTGGGGTCCATTGCTCAGGTCCTTTCACGGGCGTTTGCCGAATGCTGCGCGAATCTCTGATTTTGCTCCCTACCGAAACAGACAAAAGTAGGTAAACGAATGATAAATGGGACGTTTGCCGGAAATAAAAAAACCCGAAAACTCCCGGATTTGGCAAAATTGGCGCGCTCGGATCGGGAAAGGCGATGAAACCAACGAACTCCGGATGTTGTCACAACCAGCCGATTCGATAACCGCATTTGCCATGGTAATCCCCCGCTTCAGTCGCGATCGTGACGCGGGCTCACGATGGCAGCGCTTCAGCGGAGACCCAGCTTCGAGCGCGCATGATCCGTCGTCTCAACTGAGACGCAGAAAGCACTGATGAGGTTCAAACCCATCCCTGGAGTTCGCGCCGCACAACGCCCTCGATCACCGCGATTCCTTCGGCGGTATCGTTGAGCGCGGGCAGGTAGGCGTACTTCTCGCCACCGTTTTCCATGAAGTAGCCGCGGTTCTCGACGTCGAGTTCTTCGAGTGTCTCGAGGCAATCGGCGGAGAAACCCGGCGCAATCAGAGCGAGCCGGCGCACGCCTTCGCGCGCGAGCCGCTTCACAGTTTCATCGGTATAAGGCTGGAGCCATACATCATTGCCGAAACGGGACTGGAATGTCGTGAGCCAGCGGGAGGCGTCGAAGCCCATCTCCTCACGCAGGAGACGCGATGTTTCCAGGCATTGCACGTAATAGGGATCGCCCTGATCGCGATATTTCTCGGGCATACCGTGAAACGTCGCAATGATACGCTCCGGCTCAAAATCGAGCTTCGCGAGATTGCCGCGCATCGACGCCGCGAGCGCTCGAATATAGCCGGGATCATCGTACCATGGCGGCGCCACGCGCACCGCAGGCTGCCAGCGCATATCCATCAAAGCGCGAAATGCCTGATCGCACGCCGTTGCCGTCGTCGCGGCGGCGTACTGCGGATAGAGCGGCACGATGAGGATGCGATCACAGCCTTGCGCCAAGAGTGCCTGCAGCCGGCTCGCGGTGGTCGGATTGGCGTAGCGCATGCCCCAGTCGACGACGATGCGCGGATTGTCTGCGAGCCGCGCAGCAAGTTGCTCAGCCTGCGCGCGCGTGATCGTCTTCAGCGGACCTTCGTCGCGGTCCTTGTTCCAGATCGAGTCGTAATCCCGCCCCTTGGGTCCCGGCCGTTTGGTCAGAATGATCAGATTGAGGATCGGCCACCACTTCCAGCGCGGCTCCTCGATGACGCGGCGGTCGGACAGAAACTCCTTGAGGTAGCGGCGCATCGACCAGTAATCGGTCGCATCGGGCGTGCCGAGATTGAGCAGAAGCACGCCGACCTTGCCGGACGGCGCGGACGCGTGATCGTCAGAGGTAACCGGTGCTGGCTGCTCGCGTTGCATGGTTCTTTCTTGCCGCGGTCGCCGACGGCTTCGCCTACCGGCGCCGCGGGACTGCCTCTCGGTTGCATTCTCGCCTCGCGGCCTTCGGCCGCTACAGCAGATTCAAAATCGCACCTTCCTACGCCTGGATGAAGTATCTAGTCGCGCCCGAAGGCCGCGAGATGACTCTCCAACCGGCGAGGCAGTTCCGCGGCACGTATAGCCGTCGTGTCGAAGACGCGCCTCCTGCACGATGACATACGCGACCGCGGCAACTTAAGAAGCTCGCTGCTCGGAACCGACGCCGAGCGCGCGCAGCTTGCGGTGCAACGCCGAGCGTTCCATGCCGACAAACTCCGCCGTGCGCGAGATATTGCCGCCGAAGCGATTGATCTGGGCCAGCAGGTACTCACGCTCGAAAATCTCGCGCGCCTCACGCAGCGGCAGCGACATCAGGTGCTCGGCGCCGCCATTCACCGGCAATGGCACGTTCGATCCGATCTCCTCCGGCAGCATGTCGGCCGTGATCATCGTGCCGGGATCGCCGCCGGCGAGGATCATCAAGCGCTCGATGTTGTTGCGAAGCTCACGCACGTTGCCCGGCCAATCATGGGCCTGAAGCACGGCAACGGCATCGTCGCCAATGCGGCGCGGCGAGAGACCGGAAGCGGTCGCAACCTGCTGCACGAAGTATTCGATCAGCGCCGGAATGTCGTCACGCCGCTCGGCGAGGCTCGGCACACGCAGCGGCACCACGTTGAGACGATGATAAAGATCGTTGCGGAAGCGCTCTTCCTGCATCTCGCGTTCGAGATCGCGGCTCGTCGACGATACGATGCGGACGTCGACGGCGACCTTCGGCCCGCCGCCGAGGCGCTGGAATTTCTGCTCGACCAGAACGCGCAACACCTTGCCCTGGGTTTCCATCGGCATGTCGGCGATTTCATCGATGTAGAGCGTGCCGCCGTGTGCCTCTTCGAGCGCGCCAACTTTGCGCGGGCCGGAGCGATCCTCGGTGCCGAACAGCTCCTCCTCGACGCGATCCGGCGCCATGGCCGCAGCATTGAGGACAATGAACGGGCCGTCGGCGCGGCTCGACTTCGCATGGATCACACGGGCGGCGAGTTCCTTGCCGGAACCCGACGCGCCACGGATCAGGATGCGGCTGTTGGTCGGGGAGACGCGGTCGATCTGATTGCGCAGCTGATTGATCGCCGCCGACTTGCCGACCATCTCCGAGCTTTGCACCGAGCGCTCACGCAGCGTCTTCACCTCACGGCGCAACTGCGACGCTTCGAGCGCCCGCAGCGTCACGAGGATCAGGCGATCGGCCTTGAACGGCTTCTCGATGTAGTCGTAGGCTCCGCGCCGGATCGCCGTCACGGCGGTTTCGATGTTGCCGTGACCGGAGATGATCACGACCGGCAGATCGGGATGCGCCTTCTTGATCGCCGACAGCATCTCGAGACCATCGAGGCGGCTGCCTTGCAGCCAGATGTCCAGGATCACGAGATGCGGACGGCGCTCCTCGATGGCTTTCAACCCTTCGTCGGCATCACGTGCCAGACGCGTTGAATGGCCCTCGTCCTCCAGGATGCCGGAGACAAGATCGCGGATATCCGCCTCGTCATCGACGATCAGAATGTCGGCTGCCATCGATTGTTCCCTCGACTCTAGTTGCTCAATGCTGTGGTCAATGCGGTCTGGCGCGAGCGCAGCGTCACCGGCTGCTCAGACGCCTCGGTGTCGTCGTTGGTCCTGGCCGCGGCGCGGCCAAGAGGTAGCGTGATGCTGATCCGCGCGCCAGCCTGTACGCCATCGCTGTCGGCTGGTGCGTCATCGAGCGCCAGTGTCCCGCCGTGCTGCTCGACGATCTTCTGCACGATCGCGAGGCCGAGGCCGGTGCCTTTGCGGCCCTTCGTCGTGACGTACGGCTCGAGCAGTTTGGAACGGTTCTGTTTCGGCAGGCCGGGGCCGTTGTCGATGACTTCGATGGTCACCCGCTCGCCGTCGCTCGCGACAACAGCCCGCACGCGTCCGCGAAACCCGGCGGGTGCGTCCGCGGCCTCGGCGCGCGTCTGCACGGCTTCGGTCGCGTTCTTGACGAGATTGGTCAGCGCCTGCGCCAGCAACCGGCTGTCGCACTGGACATTGACCGGACTCGACGGCAGCTCCATCTCGTAAGCCAGCGTCGCATGTGACTCGCGATACTGGATCATCGGCTCCTGCACCACCTCGCGGATATCGTGGAGACCGAACGTCGGCTGCGGCACGCGTGCGAACGCGGCGAACTCGTCGACCATCGTTTTGATATCGCCGACCTGCCGCACGATGGTGTCGGTGAGCTTCTCGAACGTCTCGCGATCCTCGTTGATCACGCGGCCGTACTTGCGGCGGATACGCTCGGCGGAAAGCTGGATCGGCGTCAGCGGGTTCTTGATCTCGTGTGCGATGCGGCGCGCCACATCTCCCCACGCCGATGTGCGCTGCGCGACGATCAGCTCGGTGATGTCATCGAAGGTGACGACGCTGCCTTCGTCCTGGCCGGTCTTCTGTTCGCTATCCTCGGCCTGCTCTTTCGTCATCTGGACGGCAAACACGCGCTCTTCATCGCCGACCATCATGGTGATCTGGCCGTGGGAACGCCCCTTGTGCGTGTGTTCGGCGGCTTCCACACAGTGCTGCCCCATCGCGGGGATCGCCTCGAGCAGCGGGCGGCCGATCAGATCATCGGCCTTGAGCCCGACCAGGCGCTCGGCGGACGGATTGGCGATACGCACGATACCGGCAGAGTCTATACCGATCACGCCGGCGCTGACGCCCGACAGCATCGCTTCCATGAACCGGCGGCGCTCGTCGAGCTGATCGTTGACGGCGACGAGCGCGCTGCGTTGGCGATCGAGTTCACGCGTCATCAGGTTGAAATCGTTGGACAGGCGCCGCAAGTCACCTTCGCCGCGGTTGAGCGGCAGCTCGACGCTGAGATCGCCTTTGGCCACCTGCTGCGCGGCGCGGATCAGTCGGCGGATCGGCGCGACAAGCTGGCTCGCGAACCACAAACCAACCCAGATCGCCGCCAGCACGCCGGTCAGCGACAGCATGAAGTACATGAGGCCGTGGACGAGCTTGAGCCCACCGCGCGCCTGCAGCAGCCGCTCGTACTCGGCAACGCTTGCTTCGGTGCGGCGTAGATGGCCAACGACCCGCGGACTGACGCGGCGCGCCCCATAGAGATAGTGGCCGGGAAATTTCTGTAACTTGGTGAGGGCAGCGATCCGGTAGGAGTCTGTCGGCAGCAACAGCGGGATGTGCCCGGCTTCCGCCTGCCCGATCGTTTCGCTGGACGGTGGCTCGTAGATGACGCCGCCGTTCATCTCGGTCGAGAAGACGACCGTGCCCTTGCCATCGATGACCGCTACCAGGGCCAGATCCCTGAGGCCGGCCTGGGCGAGCACGAGGTTGCGCCACGCATCGACGGTCGTCGGATTGGTCACATCGGGCGCGATCGCGTCGTCGAGATCCTTGGCCATGTTGACGAGGTCGGTGCGGATCACGTGGCCGTGCTCGGCGACATAGGCACGCGCGACGTCGAGAGAGTTGGCGACAATGGTGCGGGTGCGCGTCGTGAACCAGTTGTCGAGCGAGCGCGAGAATGTCGTGGTGGCGGCGAGGGCGAGCAGCAGCGCCGGCAGCGCCGAGATCAGCGTGAACAGCAGAACGATACGGATATGGACGCGGGCGCCGGCAAGTTTGTTCCGCCAGGCACGCCACAGGCCAACCGCGTGCGTGCCGATCACCGCGAGCATGGCGATGATCACCGCCACGTTGACCATCAGCACCAGCAGCACGACATCGTTGCGCGGCGCGATCGGCGTCAGCCCCGTCAGAATGAGGTAGGTCGCGAGCCCGGAAACCAGCGACAGCACGACGATCGCGAGGCCAAACCAGAACGCGCGCGGGCTCGAACCGGGCAGTCCCGATTCAGGGACGCCAGAGAGGAGCGAGCGTCGGTTGATGTTCTCCTGAGTGGCCATGTCCCGCGTTTTTTATGTTAGCCGTCGAGCGCCTCGGCGCGATCCTTGACGGCAGCTCGTATCAGCGAAGCTCTATGCGCAAGAACGCCCGCGAAGGCATCGACAAAGCTTCGGATCGACCAGTATTATATTGCTTTACCAATAACTTGACATGCGGACCAATCAATCGACCGGCCCGAAGCCTCGCACATTGGCAAGCTGGCCGCGCATCTGCCGCAACGGCCAGGACGCCAATATGCCACACAATGTGACTTTCTGGCGACTGAGCGCTGTCACACATTAGTGTGAGAGCCCTAGAATGCAAATCTGTGGACAATCCGGACTAGGCCTTTTCGGCCCAACCAGCCGATCGGCCTAGCCCTGAGGCCCTTTGAACACCTGAATATCGAGACTCTGAATCTTCTCGCGCAGCGTATTGCGGTTCAGGCCGAGCAGTTCAGCGGCACGGATCTGGTTGCCGCGTGTCGCCGCCAACGCTGCCGTAATGAGCGGCATTTCCACCTGCCGCAAAATACGCCGGTAGAGACCCGGCGGCGGCAGATCCTTGCCGAAGCCGGCGAAATGCCGCCCCAGATAGCCCTCGACCAATTCGGAAAGGCCGCGTGAGCTGTTGGTGTCGGAATCCGCTTCATGAGCGGGCGGTGCCAGCTCGGCAAGCTCGCCATCGACGATTTCCGCGCTGATGGTGTCCTGCGAATAGAGCGCGGCGAGCCGGCGGACGAGGTTCTCCAGTTCACGCACGTTGCCGGGCCATGCGTACTTCCGCAACCGGTCGAGCGCGCCGGGCGCCAGCGTCTTCTGGCCGAGCCCTTCGCGGGCGGCAACGCGCAGGAAGTGACGCGCGAGGTCGCCGATGTCTTCCGCGCGCTCGCGCAGCGGCGGCAGACGCACCGGCACGACGTTGAGGCGGTAGTAGAGATCCTCACGGAAGGCGCCCTGCTGCATCTGATGGCGCAGATCACGATGGGTCGCGGCAATGATGCGGACATTCGTCTTGATCGGCGTGCGGCCGCCAACCGTGGTGTACTCGCCTTCCTGCAGCACGCGCAGCAGCCTCGTCTGCGCCTCGAGCGGCATGTCGCCGATCTCGTCGAGGAACAGCGTGCCGCCTTCCGCCTGCTCGAAGCGGCCCTGCGTGCGCACCTGGGCGCCCGTGAACGCCCCCTTCTCGTGGCCGAACAGTTCGCTCTCGATCAGCTCGCGCGGGATGGCCGCCATGTTGAGCGCGACGAACGGGCCGCCGCGGCGCTTCGAGAAGTCATGCAACACCTTGGCGACCAGCTCCTTGCCGGTCCCCGACTCGCCCGTGATCATCACCGTGAGGTCGGTCTGGGTCAGACGCGCGATGACCCGGTAGATCTCCTGCATCGCGGCTGAGCGCCCGATCAGCGGCAGCTCTTCGCCCTCGCCCCCCTCGGAGGAGCGCTCGCGCTTGCGGCTCGGCTCGGCGAGCGCACGGCCGACGACACCGACCAGCTCGGAGAGGTCGAACGGCTTCGGCAGATACTCGTAGGCGCCTTTCTCGGCCGCGGTGATCGCCGTCATCAGCGTGTTCTGTGCGCTCATGACGATGATCGGCAGCTCAGGCCGCGCCTTCTTGATACGCGGGATGAGATCGAACGCG
>CAZKZT010000001.1:3322-42575 GCA_964557265.1 uncultured Hyphomicrobium sp. | reverse complement strand
CTGCCGAGCGGGCATGACGGCCGCGCTCGCCGAGCACTTCGACGAACAGGTCCGAGCAGCCGTTGATCACTTTCGGCTGCTCGCCGAACCCCGGCACCGCATTGACCATGCCGAGCAACTTCAGCGCTTCGACCTTGCCGAGATCGCCTGCTGCCAGTTTCGCCGCGGCCAGCAGCCCGATGCCGACAAGCCGCGCGCACTCGTAGGCCTCGATGACCGAGATCGTTTCGCCGACGCGGCCGGTGATCAGCGTGCCGTCCGGTTTGCGCGGGCCTTGGCCCGACAGGTAGATCGTGCGCCCATCGATCTTGAAGGGCACGTAGTTGGCGACCGGTGTCGGCACTTTGGGCAGTACGATGCCGAGGGAGGCGAGCTTTTCTTCTGGTGACATGAGCGCTCTCCGTTATGCCTTCGGGAACTTGGCGGTGTCGGTGGGGTGCCACCACTTGCCGCCGACCACCACGCCCTCCGAGAGAATGCGACGGTCGCCGATCAGCTTCTCGCCGACGACGTCGACATACTCGAACTGACCTTCCGTGACGGTCAGGATCGTCGCGTCGCCGACGGATCCGGGCTTGAGGCTGCCGAGTTCCGGCCGCTTCAGCGCGAACGCGGCATTGACGGTCGACTGTGCGATCACGTCGTAGAGCGGTACGCCGAGGCACAGGAACTTGGACATCGTCGTCACCTGATCGTAGGCGGGGCCTTCAATGCACAGCGCGTGCACGTCCGACGAGATCGTGTCCGGATAGAAGCCGTTCGCGATCATTGCACGCGCGGTTTTGAAGGCGAACGAGCCCTTGCCGTGGCCGATGTCGAACTGCACGCCGCGTGCGCGCGCATCGAGGACGGCCGCCTTGACCTTGCCCTGCGCCGTGACGGGCGCATTCGGGAACGGGCGGAACGCGTGCGTCAGCACGTCGCCCGGCCGCAGCATGCCGATGACTTCCTCGTAGGATGGCGGCGGGTTGTCGATGTGGCACATGAGGGGCATGCCGACTTCTTCCGCGACCTGCAGCGCGATGTTCAGCGGTGCCGAACCCTGCTCGCCCGACGCGTGCGCGCCGACGCGCACCTTGATGCCGATGATGACGTCACGGTTCGCATCGGCGACTTCCGCGGCCTCGCGCGGGGCCATCAGCCGCATGTCCTGGCTTTCGCCGACCATGACTGTCTTCGAGAAGCCGTAGATGCCCGCGAACGATACGTGCAGGTAGGCGAGGATGCGGACCTGCGAGGGTTCGATCACGTGTTTGCGGAAGCCGGCGAAGTTGCCGGGGCCGGCGCTGCCGGTGTCGATTGCGGTCGTGACGCCGGACAGGCGGCAGAAGTCCTCGGCGTCGATGCCGAGCGATGTGCCGCCCCAGTAGACGTGGGTGTGAAGGTCGATCAGGCCAGGCGAAACGATGTAACCTTTGACGCTGCGCACCTCGGTGCCGGGGCCGGGAGCGAGATCGGGCCCGACGGCGGCCACTTTGCCACCTGCAAAAGCTACATCGGAGATCGCATCGAGCTTCTGAGAGGGGTCGATAACTCGGCCCCCTTTGAGAATAAGATCGTAGGTGCTCATTTTACCTTAGCCTGTTTTCGCCGGGTCATGCGCCGGGCCGCGCGCAAAAGTGGCGCGATCGGGCGCGCAAAGCAAGCTTTGGAGACGGCGCGGGAGGCGGCCGGCTCCGTGCGTCTCGGGCCTGTGCCGACCCTCTGATCGCGCGCGATAATCTGAGGTACAAGCCCAAAAACCATCTAAATTTTTGCATCGGGAAGTGTTAAGGGACCACACTTCGCAGCGGGGATCGCGCGATGCCGTCCGGGTGTCGCGCCGGCGGAGCCAGAGGGCCAGGAATGCTTTACGAGCTCATCACGTTCAGCGACCAGTTCAGCCTGTTGAACGTGTTCCGCTACATCACCTTCCGTACCGGCGGCGCGATCATGACCGCGCTCCTTTTCGTGTTCCTGTTCGGACCGGCGATCATCGACCTGCTGCGCATCAAGCAAGGCAAAGGCCAGCCGATCCGTGAGGATGGCCCTCAGACCCACTTCTCGAAGAAGGGCACGCCGACCATGGGCGGGCTCATGATCCTGGCTGGCGTGACCGTCGCCACGCTGCTGTGGGCCAATCTGTCGAACCCCTATGTGTGGATCGTGCTCGGCGTCACGCTGAGCTTCGGCGCCATCGGTTTCTACGACGACTATCTCAAGGTGACGCGGCAGACGAGCAGCGGTTTCGGCGGCAAGGCGCGACTCGGGTTCGAGTTCCTCGTCGCTGGCATCGCGACATATGCCGTGATGCGGCTCGGCGCGCCGGGATTTGCGGATGCGCTGACGGTGCCGTTCTTCAAGAACGTCGTGATCCCGCTCGGCTTCATGTTCGTGCTGCTCGGCATGATCGTCATCGCGGGCGCCGGTAACGCCGTGAACCTGACTGACGGTCTCGACGGCCTCGCGATCGTGCCGGTGATGATTGCTGCGGCGACCTTCGGTCTGATCGCCTACCTCGTCGGCAACGTGCGCTTCTCGCAGTACCTGCAGATCCATTACGTCGTCGGCGTCGGCGAGGTGTCGGTGATCTGCGGGGCGCTGCTCGGGGCCGGGCTCGGCTTCCTGTGGTTCAACGCGCCGCCCGCCATGGTCTTCATGGGCGACACGGGATCGCTTGCGCTCGGCGGTGCGTTGGGTGCCATCGCGGTCGCGACCAAGCACGAGATCGTGCTGGCGATCGTCGGCGGACTGTTCGTGCTCGAAACCCTGTCCGTGTTCATCCAGGTGGCTTCGTTCAAACTTACGGGCAAACGTGTGTTCAGGATGGCGCCACTACACCATCATTTCGAGCAGAAGGGATGGAAGGAATCCACGGTCGTCGTGCGGTTCTGGATCATCTCGGTCGTGCTCGCGCTGGTTGGCCTCGCGACGCTGAAACTGCGCTAGATCGGAGACACGCCGATGCGCCATCGGTTGTTCGGATTGATGTTCGCGACAGCCTTCGCCGCGATGCCGATGATGGGGGGGGCGCTCGCTCAGAAGCCGATCGGCGCCGCCCCTACCTACACGGATCGCAAAATCGGTGTGCTGCCCGGGGATCAGCCGGTGCCGAATGCCGATGCGATTCTGAAGCGCGTCTGGATGCCGGGGCTCGACGACGGCTACGTGCCGCAGGGGCTGACGGTTGCCGGTGGCGCGGTCTATGTCGCGGCCTACAAGAGCGTAGAGGGAGCGGGGCGCGGGCCCTGCCGCCTGTTTCGCATCGACACCAAGAGCGGGAGCGTCACGGGCACGCTCGACCTGCCGCCGCGGTGCGGTCATGCGGGTGGCGTTGCGAACGGCGCTCCGGGACGCATCTGGGTCGCCGATACGCGCGACATCTTTGAAGTTCAGCTCGAGCCGTCGAGCCCGGAGCTCGGCAAAGTGTTGCGCCACATCCGGCTGACCGGCCAGGTCAAAGGCTCGTTCGCGGCCAGCACGGCCGATGCCCTGTGGCTCGGCACCTATCAGACCCACGGCGCGCCGCGGATCTACAAGTTCGCGCTCGCCGCGCTGAAACCTGAGTTGAACCACGATGACGCCGTTGCCTCGGTCGAGGTGCCGCAGCGCGCGCAGGGAGCGGCCTTCGACGGCGCCGGGCACCTCTGGGTGACGCGCAGCGGTGGCAGCTTCGGTGAGCTGGTGCAGGTCGATGCCAAATCCGGCGAGATCGGCAAGCGCTACCCCATGCCGGCCGGCACCGAGGATATCGGATTTGACGCCGAAGGCCGCCTGTGGACGGTGAGCGAGGCCGGCTCACGCCGTTGGCTGTCGTGGGCGACGTTCTTCCCGGTGGTGTTCCAGGTGGATATGGCGCGCCTGCGCTGAGTGTGTCGAGCCAACCTGGTGTCCCGATTCTGAAGTTCGCCAAACCTCGCCGCTGGTGTCCCAGGTGAACGTCGAAATCAAAAGGGGCACTAGAATCATAGATTTGCTACTGTGGTTCAGATCGAGAACTTCGCTCTCTACCGCGTCGAATGGTCCGGCGAATTTCTCGATCATCACACGAGCCGCGAGTCGGATAGAGTATCGCCATGATTCCGGTGACTTCATTTGCCGGCCGCGAGGTGGCCGTGTTCGGGCTCGGCGGGTCGGGCATCGCAACCTGCCGGGCGTTGCTCGCGGGTGGGACCGTCGTTGCGGCCTGGGACGACGGCGAGGCGCCGCGCGCCGCCGCCGCGCGCGACGGCATCACGATCGTTGATCTTGCTGGTGCCGACTGGTCGCGCTTCGCGGCGCTGATCCTGGCGCCCGGCGTGCCGCTGACCCATCCTGAACCGCATTGGACGGTGCTGCGCGCGCGCGAGGCCGGCATCGAGGTGATCGGTGACATAGAGTTGTTTTTCCGCGAGCGCAGCCGGCTGGCTCCGCGATCCGAGATCATCTGCATCACCGGCACCAACGGCAAATCGACCACCACGGCTCTCATTGCGCATACCCTCGCTGCAGCGGGAGCGGACGTGCAGATGGGGGGGAACATCGGGGTCCCGGTGCTCGATCTCGAGCCGCCGGACGATGGCCGCATCCATGTGCTCGAAATGAGCACATTCCAGATCGATCTGACGCCGTCGCTGGCGCCGACCATCGGCGTGATGCTGAACCTGTCGCCGGATCACATCGACCGGCACGGCACGATGGAGAACTACGCCGCGATCAAGGAGGGGCTGGTTGCCCGATCGCAGGCTGCGGTCATCGGCATCGACGATCCGCTCACGGCAGGGGTTGCGATCAATGTGACCGAGGCAGGCGTGCCGGTGTCCTGCATCAGCAGCCGCGGTGACGCTGAGGTCGGCTGGCCGCTGTTTTTTGCCGAGGAGAGCCGCCTCTGCTTCCGGATTCCGGCGGGCGAGACGCTGACCGCTGGCAGTATTGCCGGCGTTGCGTCACTGCGCGGCCGCCACAACATGCAGAACGCGCTCGCGGCGTTAGCGGTCGCGACGCTGGCGATGCCGGATGTGGCCTGGGCGGCGCATGTCGCGGCGTTCCACACCTTCCCGGGCCTGCCGCACCGGATGGAGCAGGTTGGACGTTTGGGTTCCGCCGTCTTCATCAACGACAGCAAGGCGACCAACGCCGACTCGACCGAAATGGCGCTGACGTCGTGGCCGTCGGACATCTACTGGATCGCCGGCGGGACGCCGAAGGCCGGCGGCATTGCGCCGCTCGCGCCGCATTTCTCGCGCGTAGCCAAGGCCTATCTGATCGGCAAGTCCGCCGATGATTTTGCGCAGACGCTGGACGGCCAGGTGCCCTACGAGCTTTGCGGCACGATCGATAAGGCGCTTGACGCCGCGGCACGGGACGCGGCGCAAAGTGCGGCGGCCGAGCCGGTGGTGCTGCTGTCTCCCGCGTGTGCGTCCTACGATCAGTTCCGGAGCTACGGCCATCGCGGCGACGTGTTCCGCGGGCTGGTGGAGGCATTGGTCGCCGGCAAGGGCGGGAAGCGCGGATGAGGCTCGCGCGCGACGACCGTAGTGTCGTGGCCGAGTGGTGGTTCTCGGTGGATCGGGTGCTGCTGGCGGTCGTGCTCGTCCTGATCGCGGTGGGTATCGTGTTGTCGCTCGCCGCGAGCCCTGCCGTCGCGACACGCAAAGGGCTGCCGCCGTTTCACTTCGTCGAACGTCACCTCGTGTTCGCCGCTGCCGGCATCGTGCTGATGCTGGCCGTGTCACTGCTCGAGCCGCGCCAGATCCTGATGCTTGGTGTCGGTTTGCTCGCGGTGTCGCTGGTGCTGATGCTGGTGGCGGCGCTTTGGGGCACGGAGGTCAATGGCGCACGGCGGTGGGTGCGCGTGGCGGGTTTCTCGCTGCAACCGTCGGAACTCGCGAAACCCGCGTTCGCTATCGTTGCCGCATGGCTTTTCGCGGAGGCGCGCGTGCGGCCCGGGTACAGCATGGTCGGGCTCGCGCTCGCCCTCTATGGCCTGACGGCGGGACTCCTGCTGCTGCAGCCCGATGTCGGGCAGATGATGCTGCTGACCCTCGTATGGGGCGCGCTGTATTTCATCTCAGGTCAACCGATCCTCGGCGCGCTCGCTTTTGGCGGCCTCGGCCTTGGCGGGTTGACGACGGCCTACCTGATGTTTCCGCATGTGCGCGGCCGCATCGCGCGCTATCTCGATCCAGCGTCGGGTGACACGTACCAGACCGATCGCGCCATTCAATCGTTCGCCGAGGGCGGCTTTTTCGGACGCGGCCCGGGAGAGGGGACGATCAAGTCGGTGCTGCCGGACGCGCACACCGACTTCATCTTCGCTGTCGTGGCGGAAGAGTATGGCGCGATCGCGTGTTTGCTGCTGCTCGCGCTCTACGCATTTCTGGTTGCGCGGGCTCTGTCGCGGTATCGCCACCGGCGTGATCCATTCACGCAACTCGCCGTCAGCGGCCTCGCACTGCTGCTCGCGATGCAGGCGGCGATCAACATGGCGGTCAATGTCGGGCTGATTCCGGCGAAGGGCATGACGCTGCCGTTCATCTCGGCCGGCGGGTCGTCCATGATCTCGGCCTCGCTGATCGCCGGGCTGCTGCTCGCGCTGGTGCGGCGGCGTGCCGATCCGATGACCGTCGGACGCCCGAAAATGGCGAGCGGGCTGCCCCCGATTGGCCGCAATAGGCGCTAAGTTCACGTTGCAGGGAAAAGGGAGGGGACGTGGGGGAGAAGTCGGTCATGCTGGCCGCCGGAGGAACCGGTGGGCACCTGTTCCCGGCGTTTGCGCTGGCGCAGGAGCTTGGCCGCCGCAACATAGCGGTAGATCTCGTCACCGATGAGCGCGGCGACCGCTACGGCACGGGTTTTCCGGCGCGCGCCATCCACACCGTCCCGTCGGCCACGCTGGCGGGCCGCTCGTTGATCGGCGCGGCAAAGACGGGGCTGGCGCTCGTCTCCGGGGTCCGCGCGGCGTACGCGTTGCTCGGCAGGGTCAAGCCCGGCGCCGTGATTGGCTTTGGCGGCTATCCGACATTCCCGCCATTGGTGGCGGCGAAGCTGCGCGGCATCCCGACGGCGATCCACGAAGCCAATGCCGTGCTCGGACGCGCCAACCGGATGCTGGCATCGCGTGTCACACGCATCGCCACGTCGTTCGAGCAGACGGCGCTGCTGCCTGCCGGGCTCGGTGACCGGGTGCGTTTCACGGGCAATCCCGTGCGTGACATGGTGATCGACTGGAGCGCGCGGCCCTATCGCGCAGCGGCACCGGGCGAGCCGTTCCAGCTTCTCGTGTTCGGCGGCAGCCAAGGTGCGCGCTATTTTTCCGAGGCTCTGCCTCCCGCGATAGAGCAGCTGACTCTTAATCAGCGGGCCCGCTTGCGCATCACGCAGCAATGTCGCGAGGAGGATCTTGCCGACGTGCGCGCCGCCTACGACAAGGCGGGCGTCAGCGCCGAGCTCGCAACATTCTTCAAGGATCTGCCGGAGCGGATGGCGGGCGCGCAGCTCGTGATCGGCCGCGCAGGCGCTTCCAGCATCTCCGAGCTGACCGTGCTCGGGCGTCCATCGATCGTCGTGCCGTTGCCGCACGCACTCGACAACGACCAGCTCCGCAACGCCACGCGGCTCGCCGAGGCGGGGGGCGGCTGGTGTCTGGAGCAAAAACTGCTGACGCCGGAAAAATTAGCAAATACAATCGACAAGCTCATGGGGGAGCCGGACGCATTGACGGCCGCTGCGAATGCAGCGAAGCGTCTCGGACGGCCGGATGCGGTGGTGCGGCTCGCCGATCTCGCCGAAGAGTTGATTGGAGCGCGGGCGGCGAATCGCTCGTGACTTCATGTGAGCACGCAGCCGTCGCCGGCGCAGGGGAAAAGAAGGGGTAGACGCGGTCATGCAGATCCCGAGCGAACCGGGCACCTTCCACATCATCGGCATTGGCGGCATCGGCATGAGCGCGATCGCCGAGATCCTGCGCGCGAAAGGCCATACCGTCCAGGGCAGCGATCAGAAGGACAGTGCCAACGTCAAGCGGCTGCGCGCGAAGGGCATTCGCGTCTTCGTCGGCCATGACGGGATCAATCTCGTCGGCGCGCGCTACGTCGTCATTTCGACGGCGGTGAAGGAGACCAATCCGGAGCTCAAGGCCGCGCGCGAGAAGGGCCTCACGATCATCCGCCGCGCCGAGATGCTGGCCGAGCTGATGCGGCTCTATTCGACCATCTCGATCACCGGCACGCACGGCAAGACGACGACGACCTCGCTCGTCGCGCACATCTTCGTCGAGGCCGGCCTCGAACCGACCGTGATCACCGGCGGCATCATCAATGGCTGGGGCTCGAACGCGCGGCTGGGCGCTGGCCCGTGGATGGTGGTCGAGGCCGATGAGTCGGACGGCACCTTCATCAAGATCCCGACGCAGATCGGCGTCGTCACCAACATCGATCCCGAGCATCTCGACTTCTTCGGCGATGTCGACGCCATGCATGAGGCGTATCGCGCCTTCTACCGCAACATTCCGTTCTATGGCCTTGCGATGACGTGCATCGATCATCCGGTCGCGCGTGCGATGGTCGACGATCTCGGGCTTCGGAACGACGGTCGCCGTCTGCTCACCTACGGCTTCGATCCGAGCGCCGATCTCGTGCTCACGAACGTCCACATCGAAGGCGCGACGACGGTGTTCGATGCCAGGCTCGGGGAGCGTGTCGCGGGCGGCGCGCGCGAGCTGAAGGGCTGGGTGGTGCCGGTGCCGGGCGCGCACAATGCGCTGAACGCGCTCGCGGCGATTGGCGTTGCGGCCGAAGCCGGCATGAAGGACGAAGTGATCCGCGGCGCGATGGCGAGCTTCACCGGCGTCAAGCGTCGCTTCCAGCCGACAGGTACCTGGAACGGCGCCAATTTCTACGATGACTACGGCCACCATCCGGTCGAGATCGCGGCGGTTCTCGCGGCCGCTCGCGCCGGTGCCAAGGCGCGTGTGATCGCGATTGTCGAGCCGCATCGCTACACGCGCGTGCAGTCGCTGTTCGCCGAGTTCTCGTCCTGCTTCAGCGATGCCGACGACGTTATCGTGGCGCCGCTCTACTCCGCCGGTGAAAGCCCGATCGAAGGTATCGATGCGCACGCGTTGGCAATGGGGATTGCGCGCACGGGCCATCCGAGCGTGGTTGCCGTCGAGACGCCGCAGGATCTCGTGCCGGAACTGCGCCGGCTGGCTGGCAACGGCGACACCGTGATTTGCTTCGGCGCCGGCAACTCGACCGAATGGGCGCACGCGCTCCCGGACTGGCTGGCCGCCATACCGTTGCGCGCAGGGAGTGCAGGTTGACCGTGTCGACGCTCGCTAACGATCTCCGCGCTCTGCTCCCCGACCTTCGTGGCCGATTGGTCGCCGATGCGCCGCTCGCCGACATCACGTGGTTCCGCGTTGGCGGGCTGGCCGAGGTGCTGTTCACGCCCATCGACGAAGACGATCTCGCCTATTTTCTGGCTCGGGTGCCGGAGGAAGTGCCGGTCTTCACCATCGGGCTGTGCTCGAACCTGCTGGTGCGTGATGGTGGCGTCAAAGGTGTCGTCGTCAAACTCGGGCGCGGGTTCAATTCGATCGAGACGCACGCCGGGGCGCGGTTGACCGCAGGGACAGCGGTGCCCGACGTCCGCGTCGCGCGCATGGCAGCGGATGCCGGCATTTCGGGTCTTTCGTTCTATCGCGGCATTCCGGGATCGATCGGCGGTGCGTTGCGCATGAATGCCGGTGCGCATGGTAGCGAAACGAAGGACGTGCTCATCTCCGCACGCGCGATCGATCGCAAAGGCAAGGTGCACGACCTCTCGAACGCCGACATGGGTTTCACGTACCGCCGCAGCGCTGTGCCGCCCGACTGGATTTTCACCCGCGCGACCTACCAGGGCACACCCGGTGAACCTGAGGATATCCAGCGCTCCATGGACGAGGTCGCCGCGTATCGCGAGAAGCATCAGCCGATCAAAGAGCGCACCGGTGGTTCGACGTTCAAGAATCCACCCGACAACAGCGCGTGGAAACTGATCGATGCTGCGGGCTGCCGTGGATTGCGGGTTGGCGGCGCGATGGTGTCGGAGATGCACTGCAATTTCCTGATCAACGATCGTCAGGCGGTGGCGGAGGATATCGAGCGTCTCGGCGAAACCGTCCGGGCGCGCGTCAAAGCCGCGAGCGAGATCGAGCTAAACTGGGAAATCGTCCGCGTCGGCGAGCCGCTGCCCGGTCACGTGACCGGGGCGGCGCTGGTCAAGGAGACCACCCCATGACTACGGGCGCGAATGGATCGGTGAAGCCGCACGTCGCGGTGCTGATGGGCGGATGGTCGGCTGAACGCGAGGTGAGCCTTTCGTCGGGCGTCGAGTGCACAAAGGCACTCGAAGGCGAAGGCTTCCGCGTCACGCAGATCGATGTCGGTCACAACCTCGCGGACCAACTCGCGGCGGTGAAACCGGACGTGTGCTTCAATGCGCTGCACGGGCGTTGGGGCGAGGACGGTTGCGTGCAGGGCCTGCTCGAAGTGCTCGAGCTTCCCTATACGCATTCGGGTGTGCTCGCGTCGGCGATCGCGATGGACAAGGAGCGCACCAAGCACATCATGCAGAGCGTCGGCGTGCCGATCGCGCGCGGTGTCATCGTGACGCCGGAGGAGGCGCTGGCCGATCACGTGATGCAGCCGCCCTACGT
Organism: uncultured Hyphomicrobium sp.; assembly: GCA_964557265.1. Classification (GTDB taxonomy): domain Bacteria; phylum Pseudomonadota; class Alphaproteobacteria; order Rhizobiales; family Hyphomicrobiaceae. The sequence continues at coordinate 31,915 of CAZKZT010000001.1, read as the reverse complement.
GGCGAAGCCGATTGCGGAGGGGTCGAGCGTCGGCGTTGTGATCGCGCGGTCGGGTGCCAACCGTCCGCCGGAAGCGATCCGCACGATCCCCACGACTCGTGATGGCCACATCATGGTCGAGCAGTTCGTTGCCGGGCACGAGCTGACGTGCGCCGTCATCGGCGGCGAAGCCACCGAGATCATCGACATCGTCGCGGCCGATCACCTGGAGTTCTACGACTACGAGGCGAAGTACGCGCCGGGCGGCTCCAAGCACATCCTGCCGGCGCGGATCCCCGCCGACATCTATCGCGCCATCCAACAGCACACGCTTACGGCGCATCAGGCGCTTGGCTGCAAGGGCGTGTCGCGGTGCGATTTCCGCTGGGATCCCGAAACCGGCGATTTCGCCTTCCTCGAGATCAACACCCAGCCGGGCATGACCCCGACGTCGCTGGTGCCGGAACTCGCGCAGAACCGGGGCATGTCTTTCGGCGCGCTGGTGGCGTGGCTGGTCGAGGACGCGTCCATCCTTCGTTAGGCTTTTTCGTCAAATTGAATCGATTTCGCCGGGCGTCCGGTGCAAGCTTCTCCGATAAGCCGGAGAGGTGAAATGGATACTTGTCCCAGCGTGCCCGCCACCGAGGCCGCCCTCAGCAAACTCACGACCCGTGAACTCGATGCCGAGATCTGGCATTGCGCGCTGCGGGCGAGAATTGCGACCGATGCCATGCTGCGCAGATCGTTCGAGAAGCGAATCCAGCGTCTGCAGCGTGTTCGCAGCTCCCGCAGTTGAGCGGCGGTCACGGTAGTCTGAGCAACCTTCACTAAAAATTAACCAAATCACCGAAATGGTTAACGGTGGTGCACCAGCTCCCGCGGGTCGGAGCGTGCCCGCGCGCCGTTGACCGGCCGTGCGGGTACCTTCGTCGAAGAAGGGAACGGTGCGGCAGCGGATGGATTTGGCGGACGCGTGCGCGAGCGACTCGACATACCGAGGTTCTGGTGGCGCGGTGCCGAGCACACGCGGCCGCCAGCGGCTGAGCGGGCCACGCCCTTCTTCGGGCGCGGAAGCCGTTCGCCAATGGCTGCATTCAACGCCCTCGACGCCGCTCTCGTGGACGCCACGGACTACGCAGCTGGCCGCCACGGCATGGCGTACGCGCAGCCACGCGGGTTCATGAAGCGTGCCGCTGTCGTCGGCGGTGCAATCGCGCTCGGTACATTGACGTTCGTCATCGTCAGCCGCGGCGCCTTGCCGATCGATACGTCGGCGCCGATCGGCAGTCACGTCGACCAGCTCGCCATCGCGTCGGGTCTCGGTGTCGACGAGATCCGGATCAGCGGCCATCGCTATACGCTCGACAAGGATATCTTCGCCGCGCTCGACCTCGACCGCCCGACCTCGCTTCTGCGCTACAGCTCGGACGCCGCGCGGCGCCGGCTCGAGGCTCTGTCCTGGGTCAAGCACGCCACGGTCACGCGCGTCCTGCCGGATACGGTGGAAGTGAAGATCGTCGAGCGCGTGCCGATGGCAGTCTGGCTGCACGGGGACAGTGCGACGCTGGTCGATATCGAAGGTCGCGAACTTGCCCGCGTGCCGCCATCGACTTTGCCGGCGCTACCCCGCATTGCCGGCGCCGGCGCTCCCGAGGCCGTCGGCGGCTATCTCGCGGCCATAGCTACTGCGCCGGAGATCGAACAGCGCGTCAAGGTCGCGGCGCGTGTCGGCCAGCGCCGCTGGACGCTCGAACTCGACAACGGCAGTCGTGTCCTGCTTCCCGCCGAGGGTGAGCCTGGAGCACTCGCACGGCTGCTGCGGCAGAAGAATACGACCGGTGTTCTGGCGCGGCCGATGGTCGTCGATCTCAGGCTCGAGGAGCGCATGGCCGTCGTGCCGCGCACCGACCAGACGGCGCCGCAGGTCGGCGCCTTGAAGGGGCCAGCAGTGAAATCAGCTTCGGCATTGTAGGGGGCGTACCATGAGCACCACCGATCGCAGCCTGCCGCGCCGCCCGCCGCCGATCCCGCGGCGTGCGCCGATCATTGCGGCGCTCGACATCGGTACCAGCAAGGTCGTGTGCCTCATCGCTACCGGTGATCATACGGGACGCACGCGCCTTCTCGGCATCGGTCATCAGCGGAGCCGCGGCATCAAGGCCGGGATGGTCATCGACCCGGATGCCGCCGAGCAGTCGATCCGCGCGGCAGTCGGGCAGGCCGAGCGCATGGCCGGCGTGACCATGGAGCAGGTGAGCCTCGCGGTATCGCCGGGAAGGCTGAAGTCGCAGCGCTTCGTTGCGCGCGCGCCGACCGAGACCGGGATTGCTGGCGACATCGATGTCGCGCGCGTGCTCGACGGCGGCGAAGCCTATGCGGTGCGCGGCGGCCGGACGCTGGTGCAGTTCCATACGGGAGCCTGGCACCTCGACGGCGCGGAAGGTGTGCCGGATCCGCGTGGCATGGCGGGCGCCGAGCTCAGCGCTGATCTCGTCGTTGTGACCGCCGACGACGGGCCGCTGCAGAACACGCTCGCGGTGGTCGAGCGCTGCTACCTGGAGCCGCATCAGCTCGCCGCCACACCATTTGCGAGTGCGATGTCGACCACCACGCCCGAGGAGCGCCAGCTCGGCGTGCTCGTCATCGACATCGGCGCCGGAATCACGTCGATGGCCGCATTTCTCGGCGGTGAGCTGTTGCTCGCCGAGGTGATTCCTGTGGGCGCTCACCTCGTAACCTTCGATATCGCGCGACGGCTTGCCACTCCGGTGACGGAAGCCGAGCGAATCAAATCACTTTATGGCACACTGTTGCCTGCGCTCTCGAATGAGCATGAGACCTTTTCCTTCCCGTTGACGGGAGCTGAGGAGGGGGCCATGGGCCGCATTTCGAGGGCCGAGCTTCGTGCGGTGATCCAGCCGCGTGTCGCTGGCATTGCGACCCTGGTGCGGGAGCGGCTCGAAGCCGCGCGCATCGACCGGGCCGCGCTCGAGCGAGTGGTGCTGACCGGGGGCGGTGCACAGCTCGAAGGGATCGACGGGTACTGGGCCGAAGCGCGCGGCGCGACGGTTCGGATCGGCAAACCCGCTGCGATCGAAGGGGCGTCCCCCGATATGCTGGGTCCGGCGTTCGCGACCGTGAGCGGTCTCGTGGGCGATGCGCTCCAGCAGCATTATGCCACGCGTACCGGCAAGAGCCGGGGGTGGCAGGGCAGTGAGTACGTGAGCTGGATCGGCAACTGGCTGAGCCGCGCCAAGGCCTGAGTCACGTCGGGTGCGTGCGCAACATGCAGGACGATCACGAGGCACCGATGAGCACAGGTCCGCTACTGACTGCGCTGAGCGATCTCCGCCCGATCATCAAGGTGATCGGCGTTGGTGGCGCAGGCGGCAATGCGATCAACAATATGATCGCCTCGGGTCTCAAGGACGTCGACTACATCGTCGCCAATACCGATGCGCAAGCGCTCGCGTCTTCGGGGGCGGAACATCGCATCCAGCTTGGCGTCAATCTCACGCAGGGATTGGGCGCAGGCTCCCGGCCGGAGATCGGCATCGCGGCCGCCGAGGAAGCCAAGGACGAGATCACGGCGGCGCTGGAAGGCGCCCATATGGCGTTCATTGCAGCCGGCATGGGCGGCGGCACGGGCACGGGCGGCGCGGCGGTCATCGCGCGCACGGCGCGTGATATGGGCCTTCTCACGGTCGGTATCGTCACGAAGCCCTTCCACTTCGAGGGCGCGCGGCGGATGCGCGTCGCGGAAGCAGGCATCGCCGAGCTCAAATCGTCGGTCGATACGCTGATCGTCATTCCGAATCAGAACCTGTTCCGAATCGCCAACGAGCGCACCACGTTCGCCGAAGCGTTCGTGCTCGCAGACAAGGTGCTGCACGCAGGTGTCGCTTGCGTTGTCGATCTGATCATGAAGGACGGATTGATCAACCTCGACTTTGCCGACGTGCAGGTGATCATGCGCGGCATGGGCACCGCGATGATGGGCACCGGCGAAGCGACAGGCGAGGATCGCGCGCTCAAAGCCGCTGAAATGGCGCTTGCCAATCCGCTGATCGATGATCTGTCGCTGAGCGGCGCCAAGGGCGTGCTGCTGTCGATCATCGGCGGCCCGGATATGACGTTGTTCGAGGTCGACGAGGCGGCGAGCCGCGTGCGCCAGGAAGTCGATCCCGACGCGAACATCATCGTGGGCGCATCGTTCGATCAGTCGATGGCCGAATCGATCCGGATCGCCATCGTTGCATCAGGCATGCAGCCGAAGAGCGAGTTGCCGCCGGCGCCGCAGGCTCGCGCCACGTCATCGGTGCCGGCGCAACCGATGCGCGCGCCGGACGCTGGGGGGCATTCAGCGCCTGCATACGCTGCGCCAGACGCACCTGCGGGACAGCGATTCAATCCCGAGGATCTGAACCCGCGGTCTGCGCATCATGAGGTTCGCGGTGCGCCAGCAACATCCGGCCGCGAGCTGTGGCGCGCACCCGGTGGCGTTGTGATCGAAGAAAGCGCAGGGGGGGCGTCGCTGCCTCCGAATGCGGCATCGCACGCCGCTGGCCATGTGGGATCGCCGCCGCCGTTGAGGCAGGATGACGGCGATCAGCGCAGGATCCCGTCGGTGGAAGATTTTCCGCCGGTTGCCCAGCGTGAGTACGCCGCCAAATCGTCGATCTATTCAGGCGACCCGGGCAGGCTTCAGCCGATTGCGACACCAGAGCGCACGGAGCCTGAGCGCGGCGGTGGGCTGCTGCAGCGGCTGGTCGGCGGGCGCAAGGGCGGCCGCACCTGAGATCTGCTCGCGAGGCGTAAACCAATGCGTCCCGCAACCCGCGAATCACAAATACGACACACTCAAGCCATCAACCGGTTCGATGATCCGCGTTTGTGGAAAAGCTCTATTGACACCGTTTTTCCAGAGAATAAAATTGTTATAATTCAGGCTATTAGCCACTGAGGCGTCTTGGCAACATTTTGTAAGAAAGCGTGACTTGTGATGGCGGCGTGCACCACGTTATCGTCTTGATTGAGATGGGGTCCTGAACACTTGCACTGGGTGACGAAACCAACCCGACACGAGTACGTGGCGTAGGCAAGTGACTGGATACGATCTTGGGGGGCTTCCTTTGTGCGACACGTTCGCGGATCGGAAGCCGAAAGGGGATCGAGGGACGGCGCTACATGTCGAAGCGATTCATCGGTGCACGCCAGACTACGGTTGCGCGTGAAATCGAAGTGTCCGGCACGGGGGTGCACAGCGGGGCTCCGGTTTCAGTCATCATCCATCCGGCGCCTGCTGACACTGGCATCTGCTTCATCGTTTCGAAGCGGGGCCGTATTATCTCGCAGATCGAAGCCGATGTGCGAGCTGTGCGCAACCTGACGTTGTGCACCGTGATTGGCGATGACCGGGGGGTCACCGTTGGCACGGTCGAGCATCTGCTCTCGGCGCTGCGCGGTCTTTGTGTCGATAACTGCTTCATCGAGATCGACAACAAAGAAGTGCCGATCATGGACGGGAGCGCCGCTGCTTTCGTCGAGGCGATCGACGAGGTCGGGGTCCGCGAGCTGGCGGCGCCGCGAAAATTCATCAAGGTGCTGAAGCCGATTCGTATCCAGGAAGGCGATGCCTGGGGCGAACTGGTCCCGCACTCGAGCTTCCACCTCGACGTTGAGATCAATTTCGACAGCCCTGTGATTGGCCGCCAGCGCATCGCGCTGGACATGAGCCCTGGGGCCTTCCGGCAGGAACTGTGCCGGGCCCGCACCTTCGGCTTCATGCGCGACGTCGAGATGCTCTGGAAGTCAGGCCTCGCGCTGGGTGCTTCCCTCGAGAACACCGTCGCGATCGGCGATGACCGGATCATGAATCCGGAAGGTCTGCGCTATCCTCAGGAATTCGTTCGCCACAAGATGCTCGACGCCGTCGGCGATCTCGCGCTGGCTGGTGCGCCGCTGTTGGCCTCGTATCGCTCGGTGCGCGGTGGCCATCGCCTTAACGCAACGGTGTTGAAGGCACTGTTCGCGGATGCCGATGCCTGGACTGTGGTGCACGCGCCGAAGGTGCGCGACACGCCGCACACCACCGCTTACGAAGCTTCTGTCGGTATGGCTGCGGTGCACTTCGCCGCGAACCGCAACTAGGTCGCGCGGCGCCGGTGTCGGCGCCCGCAACATTCGGGTCGGCCAATGAAAAATCGGCCGCCCCGCCGCATCCCCGCCATATCGGTGGACGACACTTCCGCGACGCTGACTGTCAATGGCCGGTGCCGCCGACGCGTGTTAGGAGTTGAGTCGGAGAGCACCGAGCGGTGGTCAGATGAACGATAAGGCACGGCCAGCCGGCGGTGTCAGATGGGCGGGGGGCGATCGGTTCGCATCAAGGAGATGCTGAATCGATACCGTGAGGACGACGGAATGCAGATCTCGAAAATCGCTGGAGCGAGAAGAGACCGTAGGGTCGGCGCCATTCTTTTGTTGGGTGCTCTCGCTCTCGCTGGTTGCTCGTCGTCCAATACCGACGCGCTCAAGGCGCTCAATCCGGACCCGCCGGCCACGATGTACAGCGAGGCCGATGCCCTGCTGGCGAACGGCCGCAACGAAGCCGCGGCACGGAAATTCGAGGACATCGACCGGCACCACCCCTACGCCCAGGAAGCCCGGCGGGCGATGGTGCTCGCGGCATACGCCTACTACAAAGCGGGTAAGTATCCGGAGGCCGTTGCGGCAGCTCAGCGCTATGTCGTGATGCATCCTGGCACCAAGGATGCTGCGCTGGCCCATCACGTGATTGCCTCGTCGCACTTCGACGAGATCAAGGATCCGTCACGCGACCAGACAGCAACCCGCAAGGCGATCACTGAGCTCAAGACGCTTGCCACACGCTATCCGGAGAGCCCCTACGCACGGCAGGCCGAGAACCGTATTCGCCTCGGTGAGGATGCCCTGGCTGCCAGTGAGATGTCGGTGGGCCGCTACTATCTCCAGCGCTCCAACTATGTGGCCGCGATCAATCGCTTCAAAACTGTCGTTGCGGAGCACCAGACCACGGCGCACGTCGAGGAAGCCTTGCTGCGCCTGACCGAGACCTACATGGGCCTTGGCATCCAGAACGAGGCGCAGGCTGCGGCGGCGATCCTTGGGCACAATTTCCCGAACTCGCGCTGGTACAAGGATGCGCACGCGCTGCTGCAGAAGCATGGCCTGAAGCCGGAGGTGGCGGAAGGCACGTGGGTGAGCCAGCAGTGGAAGCAGGTGACGGTGAAGCCGGTTGGCCAGCCTGCCCGCCCGGTCGATGTGGCGCCGCGTAATCCGCCACCCGCCGCTGCACCGCCCGCGAAGCGCCCCCCGGCCAAGGATACGCCGCTGGTGCGCCGTACGCCGTCGAACGAGATCCCGACCGGCAGCATCAACAAGCCGATGGGCGTCGGGCTGAACTGAGCCATTGAACCCCGGCCAGACCGGCATGCCTCTCGAGGGCTGGCTTTAGCGTGGCGCTTCAGGCAATTTGCCGGCCATGGCCAAGAAGAAGACTTCTGCCCCTGTTTCACCCGAACAGCTGACGAAACGTCAGGCCGCCGCCGAGCACAAGAAGCTCGCGGCTGAGATCGCGCGTCACGACGCGCTCTACTATCGCCAGGACGCTCCTGAGATCTCCGATGCCGCGTACGACATGCTGCGCGTGCGTCTGCAGGCGCTCGAGGTGGCATTCCCGGCCCTGGCGGCGGCCGACAGTCCGACGCAACGTGTCGGCGCGGCACCTGTCGAGGCGTTCGGGAAGGTCCGCCACGACGTGCCGATGCTCTCGCTCGGCAATGCCTTCTCCGACGACGATGTCGCCGAATTTGTCGAGCGGGTGCGCCGCTTTCTCGCGCTCGATGCGGGCGACACCATCGTTTTCACTGCCGAACCCAAAATTGACGGCCTGTCGATCTCGATACGCTACGAGGGCGGTGCGCTCGTGCGTGCCGCAACGCGCGGTGACGGTGTCGAAGGCGAGGACGTCACCGCCAACATCCGCACTGTCAGCGGCATTCCACATACGCTGAAGGGGACCGGTGTTCCTGACACGATCGAGGTGCGCGGCGAGATCTACCTCGGCACCGAGGACTTTCGCCGTCTCAACGAGGCGCAGGCCGCATCCGGTGGCAAGGTCTTCGCCAATCCGCGCAACGCGGCAGCGGGATCGCTGCGGCAGCTCGATTCGAGCATTACGGCGAAGCGCCCGCTGCGCTTCTTCGCCTATACGTGGGGCGCGGCGTCGTCGCTGCCGGGCGCGACGCAGTTCGACGTCGTGACGGCATTCGCTGAGTGGGGGTTGCCGGTCAATCCACGCATGGTGCGCTGTGCGACGGTCGACGAGATGCTCGCGTTCTATGCTGGCATCGGCGCCGATCGCAGTGCCCTCGGCTATGACATCGACGGCGTCGTCTACAAGGTCGACCGCCTCGATCTGCAGGAACGGCTCGGCTTCGTCTCGCGCAGTCCGCGCTGGGCGCTCGCGCACAAGTTCGCCGCCGAGCAGGCGACCACGGTCCTGCAGGACATCGAGATCCAGGTCGGGCGCACGGGGGCGCTGACGCCCGTCGCCAAGCTGCAGCCCGTGACCGTCGGCGGCGTCGTCGTCTCCAACGCGACGCTGCATAATGAGGACGAGATCAAGCGCAAGGACATCCGCGTCGGCGACACCGTCGTTATTCAGCGCGCCGGAGATGTCATTCCGCAGGTCGTGAGTATCGTCGCCGACCGTCGTCCGTCTGATTCGAAGCCATACATTTTTCCGACCACCTGCCCCGCGTGCGGTAGCAACGCGACGCGCGATGAAGGTGAGGAGGGCGGCGACGCGGGCGTCGTGCGCCGCTGTACCGGCGGGCTCATCTGCCCGGCACAGGCCAAGGAGCGGCTCAAACATTTCGTCTCTCGCTTGGCATTCGACATCGAGGGGCTCGGCGGCGAGCGGATCGAGCTGTTCTACGATGAGGGGCTGATCAAGGCGCCGGCCGACATCTTCACGCTGGAGCGGCGCGATGCGGCGAGCGCCGATCCGCTCGCTGCGCGCAAAGGGTTCGGGGAGAAGTCGATCCAGAACCTGTTCCGTGCCATCGCTGCGCGCCGCACGATCGCGATCGAGCGGTTCATCTTCGCGCTCGGTATCCGCCACGTCGGCGAGACGACGGCGCGTGACATCGCGCGCGCGTTCGGCTCCTACGACGCCTTCAGCGAGCAACTCGCGCTGGCGTCGGCGGCGCGGCCCGGTCTTGACTATCGCCGCCTCGTGACGACGAAGGGCCTCGGGCCGAAGACGGCGGAAACGCTGATGACGGCGCTGGCCGCGCGCGGCGATGGCGGCGATCTGTTCGAAGCCGCGCCGGGATCGTTCGCCGATGCGATTCTAGGTATCAAGGTCCGCGACCGGGCGGCTGTGACCGAAGCGCTTGCTCATGCTTTCCCGGACGTCGCGACCTTCATCGCGACCGCGCGCGCAGCCGCGGGGCAGATGCCCGGCGATGACTACCGTGCGTTCGCCGGACTCAACGGTATCGGCGAGGTCGTCGCCGATTCTCTCATCGACTTCTTTGCCGAGCCCCACAATCAAAAGGTCGTCGACGACCTGCGCAAGGAAGTCCAGATCCAGGATCACGTGCGCCAGGCGACGGTTTCGTCGGCGGTGACCGACAAGACGGTCGTGTTCACTGGCACGCTGGAGAAGATGTCGCGCAACGAGGCCAAGGCGCGGGCCGAGCGCGCCGGCGCGAAGGTCGCGGGTTCAGTGTCGAAGAAGACCGACTACGTCATCGCGGGTGCCGACGCAGGCTCCAAGCTCGACAAGGCACGCGAGCTTGGCGTGGCTGTGCTGAGCGAGGATGAATGGCTGGCGCTCGTCGAGGGGACGAACGCGTGACGCGGGCCGCAGTGGCGCAGATCGGCGGTGACGCATGACGATCGACGGCAACGATCCCGTGCGCAGGCACGCGGCTGGCGAGGCTGCTGAAATTCCCGCCGGCAGCGTGCTCTACAAGCGCATCGAGGCCGCGGTGCTGACGCCCGTCCGCGCGTTGCGTCTCAAGTATCTGCCGCTGTTGATGATCTACTTCGCCTATGGCGCGCTCGGGATCATCGCGGTGGCGCAGGATTTCTGGATCAAGTCAGCGCTGACATTGACGCCGGCTGATCTGGCCTCGCTCGCGGTCTGGCTCGGTCTGCCATGGGCGATCAAGATGGTGTTCGGTGAGCTCGTCGACGCGGTGCCGATCCTCGGCTCGCAGCGGCGTGTCTATGTGTTCATCGGCGCGGGACTCATCGCGACCGGTCTGCTGATGATGGCGGGCGCGGCGGGCGGTGTGTTTCCGAACATGCAGCCCAATACGATCTACATCGCCGCGCAGCTCGTCATCGTCATCGGTGTCGTGTTGCAGGATGTCGTCGCCGACGCCATGAGTACCGAGGTCGTGAGCCGCGTCGAGGCGGATGGCACGCCGCGGCCCGAAGCGGATGTGACGCGCGATCTCGGGATGGTGCAGGTGCTCGGGCGGCTCGCGCTGTCGTTCGGCATCTTCGCGGTCGCTGGAATTTCCGGCCTGCTCGCGCAGTATCTGAGCTATGCGACCGTGTTCCTGATCGGCCTCGCAGTCCCTGCGATCTCGATGACGGGCGCACTTCTGGTGCGGCTCGAAACCAGCGAAACGCGCGACATCGACTGGCAGATTCTCGGCGGCGGCCTTGCGTTCGGTGTGGTTGTGACCGCGATCGCGATAGCGGGCTTCCCCGCAGCGCAGGAGATCGTGTTCGCGATCTCGATCGTCATCATCGTGCTGATGCTGCGCCGTGTGACCCAGCACATTCCGGCTGACGCGCGCCGCACGATACTGTTCGCTGCGATCATCATCTTCGTGTTCCGCGCGACGCCTTCGGTCGGCCAGGGCTACACCTGGTTCAGCATCGACGTGCTGGGTTTCGATCAGGCCTTCTTCGGCGTGCTCCAACAGATCGGTGCGGCCATCGGCCTCGCTGCGGCGTGGCTGCTCGCTGATGCCGTCACGCGCCAGCCGGTGACGCGCGTGCTCCTGTGGTTGACGATCCTCGGGGGCATTCTCGCGATTCCAAACCTGATCCTTGTCACCGGCGCCTACGAGTGGACCGATCGCATGTTCGGCATCGGCCCGCGCTCGATCGCGCTCATCGATGCGGCGGCGCAATCGCCGCTCGCCCAGGTCAGCATGATCCCGCTGCTGACGCTGATTGCCGTCAACGCGCCTCCCGGTCACCGCGCGACCTGGTTTGCCCTGATGGCATCGTTGATGAACCTGGCGCTGGTCGCCGGCTCGCTGCAGACCAAATACCTCAATATGCTCTTTCCGATCGAACGTGGGGTCTACGGCGAGCTGCTGCCGCTCGTCGTCACCGTGTTCGCGATTGCGCTCGTGCTGCCGCTGGTGGCGATTCTGGGCCTCGGATCTCGCCTCTCCAGCAAATAGAGTTGTTCTATCCATCGCGGAGTCTGTGGCGTCACGGTTACGCTGATCGAGCGTCCTCGCGCGTGCCGTCTCATCGCCTTGACCCAGCCTGATTTGCAGTGCGAATGAGCGTCTCGTTGAGTCGATTTCGGGCGCCGTGGCACTGCGCCTGCTGGGGGACTACATGAACGACACGGTGATTGATGACACCGCGCGCGACGCGCCGGTGCGGGCCAGCGCGGTGATTTCCGTACGCTCGCTGCTGCTGCGCCTGGCAATCGCGGTCGTGACGGTTGTCACCATGAGCATCGGCGGTGCGTGGCTGATGCATGCGGCCATCGATCCGGCGGCGGATGCGATTGATGGTGCCGGTGCGGTCATCGAATCGCCCGAGACTCGGCCCGGCACGCGGTAACCTCCCCGCCATCTGCACTATTCTGCACGATCCGACGCCGTAAGCCGGCGTGTGCCATGTGGTACGCGGCAAAGCCCCTTCCCGGCTTTGCTGTGCGTGGTATGTCTCACCTGAACAGGCGATCTCGATGCTGCGGACTTTTTCTCGTGGCGGAGGGCGCGCGCCCATCCCATGCCGTCCACTGGAGCGGTGACGAATGCAGCTCGTCATGCTGGCCCGCAACCCGGGTCTCTACTCGCACAAGCGCATCGTCGAGGCCGCACGCGCGCGTGGCCACACCATCGACGTGATCAATACGCTCCACGTCCACATGAACATCACGTCGAACAATGCGCTGCTGCGCTACGGCGGCAAGACGCTGCCGCTGTACGACGCCGTCATTCCGCGCATCGGTGCGTCGATCACGCTGTACGGTCTTGCCGTGCTGCGTCAGTTCGAGATGCAGGGCGTGTTTCCGCTCAATGAAAGCGTGGCGATCGGGCGGTCGCGCGACAAGCTGCGGGCGCTGCAACTGCTGGCGCGCGCGGGTGTCGGGCTGCCGGCAACGGCCTTCGCGCATGGGCCGCGCAAGGTGCTCGAGGTCCTCGCGGAAGTCGGCGGCGCGCCCGTTGTGATCAAATTGCTCGAAGGTACGCAGGGCATGGGCGTGATCCTCGCCGAGACGGAAGCGTCCGCGAAGTCGACCATCGAGGCTTTCAGCGCGGCGAGCGTCGAAATCCTCGTGCAGGAGTTCATCAGCGAAGCGATGGGCACCGACGTGCGCGCGCTGGTCGTTGGCAAGAAGGTCGTCGCAGCGATGCGCCGGACGGGGCGCAAGGGAGAGTTCCGCTCGAACCTCCATCGCGGCGGCAAGGCCGACGCGGTCGAGCTGTCGCCGGAAGAGATCGAGACGGCGCTGAAGGCGACCGAGACGCTGGGCCTCAATGTCGCTGGCGTCGACATGCTGCGTTCGAAGCGCGGCCCGCTCGTGCTGGAGGTCAACTCATCGCCCGGGATCGAGGGCATGGAGCAGGCGTCGGGAGTCGACGTCGCGGGCGCGATGATCGAGTTCCTCGAAGCGAATGCGCGTGCGGGCGAAACCGGTACGCGCGGCAAGGGCTGAGACCGCCCGCCACCATCACGCCGCTGACGGCCAGTCGAAATGCACCGCCATGCCGTCGTAGGCCGGCTCCACGTGTGCAGGGAGCTGGCGGCGCAGCGTCTCGTAGTCGAGATCGATGTGCAGGTGCGTGAGGATCGCGCGCTTGGGTTTCAGGATCGCGATCCATTCGAGCGCCTGCTCGACGGTGAAATGGCTCGGATGCGGCACGTAGCGCAGCGCATCGACGATCCATAGGTCGAGGCCGCGCAACTGCGCCTGCGACTCCGCCGAGAGATCGCTGATGTCGGGCGAATAGGCCACGTCGCCGATGCGGAAACCAAGCGACAGCGCATCTCCGTGCGCCTGCACGACGGGGAGCGCCTCGATCGGTCCAGCGCCGCCGTTGATGCGCACGGGTGTCGGCGGCGTGATCAAATGCCCATTGAGGATCGGCGCGTACATGCTGCCCTTGGGCGTCTCGAAGCAATAGCTGAACCGGCCGTAGAGAGACTCCCGGGTTGCGGCGTCGAAATGCACATCGACGCGGCGCTTGGCATTGTAGGCGAGCATGCGCAGATCATCGATGCCATGCGTGTGATCGGCGTGATCATGCGTGAACAGGACGCCGTCAATGGTGTCGACCTCGGCATCCAGAAGCTGCTCGCGCAGATCCGGCGGCGCATCGATGAGCGCGCGCGTGCGCTGGCGTCCGGAGATCCGCTCGAACAACGCTGCACAGCGCCGGCGCCGGTTCTTGGCGTTCTTGGGATCGCAGGCGCCCCAATGGGGCCCGAGCCGCGGCACGCCGCCCGAAGATCCGGTGCCGAGAAGCGTCAGCTTGCCGCTCATGCTGCCGCACTTCCGGTCGAGGCGGACGGCACTTTAGAATAGAGGCGGTGGAAGTTCTCGGTCGTGCGCGTGGCGATCTCGGCGTCGGAAACGCCTTTGACCTGCGCCAGCGCCGCGGCCGTATGAACGACATACGCCGGCTCGTTGCGCTTCCCGCGAAAGGGGACCGGCGCCAGGAAAGGTGCGTCGGTCTCGACCAGAACGCGATCCATCGGCACCTCGGCGGCGATCGCACGCAGTGCATCGTTCTTCTTGAAGGTGATCACGCCGGAGAACGAAACATAAAGCCCGAGCGCCACGGCGCGGCGTGCGAGATCGGCCCCGCCGGTGAAGCAATGCAGCACTGCGGCGAAGGGGCCGCGGGCCATCTCCTCTTCGAGGATTGACGCCGTATCGTCGTCGGCATCGCGCGTGTGGATGACCAGCGGCAAACCGGTCTCGCGCGCTGCCGCGATATGCTTGAGGAAGCCTTCGCGCTGCGCGGGGCGGGGGGACTTGTCGTAGAAGTAATCGAGGCCCGCTTCGCCGATGCCGACGCATTTCGGGTGCTGCGCCAGTCGCACGATCTCGGCGACCGGCACCTCCAGTTCCTCGTGCGCGCGATGCGGATGCGTGCCGACGGTGAAGTAGATGTCGGGATGCGCTTCCGCAATCGCGCGGTAGGTGTCGTAGTTGGCGATCACGGTCGAGATCGTCACGAGCTTGCCGACGCCGGCGGCTCGGGCGCGCGCGAGGACATCCTCGCGATTGCGTTCGAGATCCGGGTAGTCGAGGTGGCAGTGGTGGTCGACAAGCATCGTGCCGTTGGTATCCCTATTCGCCCTTCTTGGACTTGCCCTTGCCTTTGGGCTGCTGCGCCGCTGCAGCGGCCTCCTCCGGATCGACGTAGCGCGGGAAGGCGCCGGTCGGTGCGGGGAGCGCGAGGCCCGGTGCGAGACGCGAGGCCGCGCCAAGCGCCGCAAACAAGCGAGCTTCGTCCGGCTGCGCGAGCATGTCGAGCAGGTGCTTTGCCGCGCTCGGCGTCACCGGCTGCGCGAGGATCGAAACCTGACGCACGACTTCCGCCGCGACGTACAGGATCGTGCCCATCCGTTCCAAGTCGGTCTTGCGCTTTGCCCACGGCTCCTCGGCCGCGAAGTAGCGGTTGGCGTCGGCGACGACAGCCCACACCGCTTCGAGGTAGCGGTTGACCGCTTGCGTCTCCATCGCTTCGCGCGCGGCGCCAGCCATTGCATCCGCAGCGGCGAGCAGCGCCTGATCCTCGGCGGAGAAGGCGCCGGGCTGCGGCACCTTGCCGTCGCAGTTCTTCGCGATCATCGACAGCGAGCGCTGCGCGAGATTGCCGAGATCATTGGCGAGATCGGCGTTGATGCGATTGATGATCGACTCGCGCGTGTAATTGCCGTCCTGCCCGAACGCGACTTCACGCATCGCGAAATAGCGCATCTGGTCGACGCCGAACTCTTTCGCCATCCCGAACGGGTCGATCACGTTGCCGACCGACTTCGACATCTTCTCGCCGCGGCTGAGCAGCAGGCCGTGCGCGAACACGCGCTTCGGAACCGGCACGCCCGCCGACATCAGGAACGCGGGCCAGTAGATTGCGTGAAAGCGCAGGATGTCCTTGCCGACGACGTGCACGTCGGCCGGCCAGAACGTCTGGTAGCGCGGTGACGCCTCGTCCGGATAGCCGATGCCGGTGAGGTAGTTGGTGAGCGCATCGATCCACACGTACATCACGTGCGTCGGATCACCCGGAACGGGTACGCCCCAGTCGAGTGTCGCGCGCGACACGGAAAGGTCCTCGAGCCCGCTCTTCACGAAGCTGATGACCTCGTTCCTGCGCTCGGGCGGCAGGATGAAATCGGGGTTCGCCTCATAGTAGGCGAGCAGCTTCTCGCCATACGCCGAGAGGCGGAAGCGGTAGGTCTGCTCCTCGGTCCATTCGACCGGCGAGCCGAGCGGCTCGCGGCGCACGCCATCCTCGCCGACGGTCGTTTCGTTCTCCTTGAAGAACGCCTCCTGCCGGACCGAATACCAGCCGCCGTACGTGTCGAGGTAGATGTCGCCCGCATCCGCCATCTTCTTCCAGATCGTCTGGCAGGCGAGATAGTGCCGCGGCTCGGTGGTGCGGATGTAGTCGTCGTTCGAGATGTTGAGGGCGGCGAACAGCTCGCGGAAGCGCGCCGAGTTGCGGTCGGCCAGCACTTGCGGCGTGATGCCTTCCTTGATGGCGCTCTGCTTCATCTTGAGGCCGTGCTCGTCGGTGCCGGTCAGGAAGTAGACCTGGCGGCCGTCGAGCCGCGCGAAGCGGGCCATGACATCGCACGCGATCGAGGTGTAGGCGTGCCCGAAGTGAGGCTCGCCGTTGGGATAGTAGATCGGTGTCGTCACGTAGAAGGCGTTGCGCCCGCTCATCGGTTCGGTGCTCCTTGAACTTGCCGGCTAGGCTTGGCGCAGCGCGGTTCGTCTCGCCGGGCCATGGTCGGCACCAGGATCCTCGCCAGCATCTTTCCGGATCATCCGATATCGCCATAAACGGGCGGAATGCGGGAAAAATCTAGCTCGCCTGGGCAGCCTTTTCCATCCGCGCCAGGGTGTCGAGAATCAGCAACCTGCGGTCGAGATTGAGCGCCAGTGTTTCAGCCTTGTCGCGGACGATGGTTTCCCACAGCTCGGCCCATGAGGCAAGCCTGCCGGGCGGAATGAGCTTACGCGCCAGCGCGATATCGTCCGGCGTGCCCTGCCCGCTGGCCTGGGTTCTGACGAGGCGGGCGACGAGCGCGAGCAGGAGGTCGAAGAACAGGGTGAACCGGGCGTCGGCGGCCGTACTGGCCAGTTCCTCGCCGAGGGCGTGGGCGGCCTGCCAGTCGATTCGCGGCAGGCTTGCGAACAGCCCCTCGATGCGGCGGTACAACGCAAGTCCATCGCCGGTCGCCAGGTCGAGCAGGCGGCGCACACTGCCGTCCGCCAGCGTCTCCAGCGTCATCCAGTCGGTTTCGGCGGGCGGCGGGGAGTCGGTGGCGGCGAGGGCTTGGGTTATGGCGCGGCGCAGATCCTCGGTGCCGAGCGGGCTGAGATCGAGCGTCCGGCAGCGCGAGCGGATGGTCCGCAGCAGGCGCTGCGGTTGGGCGACCACCAGCAGGAACAGCACCCGCTTGGGTGGCTCCTCCAGCACCTTCAGCAGCGCATTCGACGCGTTGACGTTCAATTCATCCGCACTGTCGACGATGACGACGCGCCACGCGCCCTCGTCGGCGGTGCGGCCGAGGAACGAGCGCAGATCGCGCACGGCATCGACAGGGATTGTGGCCGGAAAACGCTTGGTGCGCGTGTCGTAGCCGCGCCGGATGATCGCGAGGCCGGGATGCGAGAGCGCGCGCACCTGGCCCGCCGTCATGCTTCCTGGCGCGATGGCGAGGTCGCTGGCCTCGCCCGCACGATCCGACGGTGGCGCCAGCATGTAGCGCGCGCAACGATAGGCGAGCGTGGCTTTACCGATACCCGCCGGTCCCGACAGCATCCACGCATGATGCATCCGTCCGGCAGCAAAGGACGCGGCGAGCTCGCGTTCGGCGGCGCCGTGGCCGTAGAGCTGCTCGGTCTCGCGCGGATGCGGGAAGCCGTCCAGCCGGTCGATTTCGGGGAGCGCTTCGGCCTCGACGGCTGCGGCCGCGCGGCGTGCCATCAGCCCGCCTCCGTTGCCAGCCGCTGCTTGACGGCCGACCATACGCGCGCGGCAACCTCATCGACCGATCCGCTGCCGTCGATGAGCACACAGCGATCCGGATGGTTTTCCGCAATCGTGCGGAAGCCCGTGCGCAGCGTCTCGTGATACGCGAGATTGCGCTGCTCGAAGGGATCGATCTCAACTCCCGCCGCGCGCCGCGCGCTTGCGCGTGCGAGACCGATCTCAGCGGGGAGGTCCACCACGAGTGTGAGGTCAGGTTTCGCGGAGCCGACCACGAGCCGGTCGAGCTCAATCAGCGTCGCGAGCGGCACGCGTCCGGCAATGCCCTGGTAGACCAGCGTCGAATCCGAGAAGCGATCGCAGATGACGGCGCGGCCTTCGGCACGTGCCGGCTCGATCACCTGTGCGACGTGATCGGCGCGGGCGGCGAGAAACAGGAGTGCCTCCGCGAGCGGCGCGCGTTCCGGGAGATCAGCGCCGAGCAGCAGGCCACGAATGCTCTCCGCGAACGGCGATCCGCCCGGTTCACGCGTGACGAGACAGTCGAGGCCAGCAGCGCCAAGGCGTTCGGCCAGAAGCCGCGCCTGGGTCGACTTGCCCGTGCCTTCGCCGCCTTCCAGCGTGATGAACGGTGCTTTGGAGAGTGTCGTCATGCGCCTCGTGCCGCGGGCTGTCCCCCGCAGACACGATCGTCCGTGCTCGGGGTCACCTGAGCGCCCAGCCGAACGCCATCTGGACCAGCGTGTCAAGGCCGCGGCGCATGGTGCCTGCGGCCGGTACATCCTCGCCCGCCTGCAGCGGCACTTCGTTCACGGCCTGCGATGCGGTAGTGACGCGCAGCTTGGCGACCACATCGCCCTTCTTGATCGGGGCTTTCAGGGGGCTCTTGTAGATGATCTGTGCTTGCAGGCGCTGGCCCGACTGCGCCTTCGGCAACAGCACGGTGATCTCGTTGCCGCCGACCAGTGGCACGAAGACGCGATCGCCGCCCCACACGCGGGCGCGGCCGACCACTTCCTCAGGATCGAACAGGCGGAAATCGGCGAAGCCCTTGAAGCCCCATTCGAGCAGGCGCATCGCCTCGTTGCGGCGGTCCTGCGGGTTCTCCATGCCGTTGATGACGAGGATCAGCCGCCGGTTGTCCTGCTTTGCCGAGGCGACGATGCCGTAGCCGGCCTCCTTGATGTAGCCGGTCTTGAGGCCGTCGACGCCGATCGGCGCGCTCAGCAGCGGGTTGCGGTTGAAGAACTTGTGCTTCCGGTACTGGAACTCGCGCTGCGAGAACAGCGCATAGTGCTCGGGGTACTCTTCGATGAGGTGGCGGGCGAGCAGCGCCAGTTCGCGCACCGTCATCAGGTGGTCGGGATCGTAGAGCCCTGTCGAATTGCGAAAAGTCGATTTCGTGAGGCCGAGCCGGCGCGCTTCCTCGGTCATCATGCGCGCGAATTGCGCCTCGGTGCCGCCCAGCCCTTCCGCGATTGCGATGCAGGCATCATTGCCGGACTGGATGATGATGCCTTTCAGCATCTCATCGAGGCGCTCGCGCGTATTGACAGGCACGAACATGGCCGACGTGCCCGACGGCGCGCCGCCTGTGCGCCACGCGTTGACGCTGAACAGGAACTCGTCCTCGAGCTTGATCTGCCCGGCCTTGAGCGCGCGGAAGACGACAGCAAGCGTCATCAGCTTGCTCATGCTCGCAGGAGGCGCGAGCTCATCCGCATTGTGCTGGAACAGCACCGCTCCCGTGCTGGCATCCATCAGGATCGCCTGCTTGGCGCGCGTGGTCATGTCGGGCGCTTGCGCGCCTTGCGCCACCACCCTGTCAGCCAGTACGGCTGCCACCAGGATCAGCATCGAGAACGCGGCCACAAATCGCCGAAAGCCGAGCCTGGAGATTGAGAAGGTCGCCTTCATCTCTCCATCCCACCAGTGAGCCGCGCGGGGCTGCACGCGTGACCTCGATCAAAACTCACACGCGGAAATGCCGCGTGGAGCCGATGACCTCGCGAGGATCACGCTTCTATGCAACTATCGCGATGTTCGCCATCGCAAGTCAACCTGCGACGATCGAATTGCCGCGCATTTATGCGGTGATTCGGTGTCGTCTCATGCTGGCGGAAACGGCTTCGCGGTCTCGGCGAGATACTGCATCGCCACAGCAACGCCACCCGCGGTGTGCGGAACCTTGGCGATGCCGAACGCCATCTCGACGCCCGCAAGCGTGCCGAGCAGCGTCAGATCGTTGATGTCGCCGAGATGGCCGATGCGGAACACGCGGCCCGCGACTTTCGAAAGGCCCGTGCCGAACGAAACGTCGAAATGGTCGAGCGCGACTTTGCGGAACGTATCCGCATTGTGTCCTTCCGGCATGACGACGGCGGTGAGAACCGGCGAAAAGTGGCGATCGTCGAGAATCAGGTTCTCGAGTCCCCATGCAGCAACCGCGCGCCGTGTCGCTTCGCCGTGGCGCTTGTGGCGGGCGAACACGTTGTCGAGGCCTTCCTCGTTGAGCATGTCGATGGCTTCGGCAAGGCCGTAGAGGAGGTTGGTTGCGGGAGTGTACGGAAAATACCCGTTCTTGTTGTGGGGCAGCATTTCCTCCCACGACCAGAACAACTTGGGTGTGGTGGATGTCTTGGATGCGGCAAGTGCCTTGTCCGAGATCGCGTTGAACGAGATGCCCGGCGGCAGCATCAGGCCCTTCTGCGAACCCGACACGGTGACATCGACGCCCCATTCGTCGTGGCGGTAGTCGGCCGAGCCGAGACCCGAGATCGTGTCGACCATCAGCAGCGCTGGATGGCCTGCGGCGTCGATCGCCTTGCGCACTTCGTCAATGCGCGAGGTGGCGCCGGTCGATGTCTCGTTATGGACGACGCAGACGGCTTTGATCTTGTGGTCTTTGTCGGCCTTGAGCCGTGCCTCGATGCGGTTGGCGTCGACGCCGGCGCGCCAGTCGGTCTCGATGAACTCGGGGACGACGCCGAGCTTCAGCGCCATGTTCTTCCACAGGGTCGCGAAGTGGCCGGTTTCGTACATCAGGACGTGGTCGCCGGGAGAGAGCACGTTGACCAGTGCCGCTTCCCAGGCGCCGGTTCCCGAGGCCGGGAAAATGACGACGGGGCCCTTGGTCTTGAAGATGCCCTTCACCCCGTCGAGGACGCGGCGGCCGAGTTTCTGGAACTCCGGACCGCGGTGGTCGAGCACCGGCATGTCCATCGCCCGCAGGATGCGGTCGGGGACCGGCGACGGCCCGGGGATCTGAAGGAAGTGGCGCCCCGCGCGACGCGGCTCATTGGACATCGAACGAATTCTCCCATTCTGTGGCCGTCGGACGGCACAGCTGCAATTTGCGGCCTTGTGTACCGTATGCCAAGCAGTAGAAGCTACGGGTAAAAGTTGTCGCGCGGAAGGGGAAAGGGACCGAGATATGTCTGCACGTGCCGTTGCGCCGCGCCAAATGTGCTGAATCACGATGAATCAGCACGTCCCCCCCAATCGCGCCCTCGCTGACCGCCTCGCACGAGAAATCGAAGGGGAGGTGTTGTTCGACCGCTTTTCGCGCGGGCGCTACGCGACCGATGCCTCGATCTACCAGATCGAACCGGTCGGGGTGGTGATCCCCAAGACGATCGAGGACGTGCGGATCGCGGCTCAGATCGCGCGTGAAGCGGGCGTGCCGCTGCTGCCCCGAGGCGGAGCAACGTCGCAATCCGGCCAGACGGTCGGGCGGGCGCTGGTGATCGACTACGCGCGCCATCTGAACCACGTCCTGGAAGTCGACCGCGAGGCGCGGACGTGCGTCGTCGAGCCAGGGATCGCGCTCGACGAGCTGAACCGCCAGCTCAAGGCGACCGGCCTCGTGTTTCCTGTCGACGTCTCGACCTCTGCGCGCGCGACCATCGGCGGCATGACCGGGAATAATTCCTGCGGCACCCGCTCGATCCGCTACGGCATCATGCGCGACAACGTGATCGCGATCGACGCGCTGCTGGCCGATGGCACGCCGGCGCGGTTCGGCGAGATCGATGCCACGACCTTCGACAAGGCGAGCGGCAGCTATGGCGCGCTGGCGCGTGACCTCATCGGGCTCGGCGCGCGCGAGGCCGACCACATCCGTGGCGCTTTTCCTGACGTGTCACGCCGCGTTGGCGGCTATCTGATCGATGCGCTGCTGCCGCGCAATGCGCCGCTCAATCTTGCGACGCTGCTGTGCGGATCGGAGGGCACGCTGGCGCTGAGCGAGCGCATCAAGATCAAGCTGTGGCCGCAGCCGAAGAACAAGGCGCTCGGCATCTGCCATTTCCCGACGTTTCGCGGCGCGATGGAAGCAGCCCAGCATATCGTCAAGCTCGGGCCTGTTGCCGTCGAGGTGGTCGATCGGACGCTGATCGAGCTCGCGCGCGATATTGCGATGTTCCGCCCGGTCATGGAAGCCCACGTCCGCGGCAAGCCCGACGCGCTGCTGCTCGTGGAGTTTGCGGAGGACGATCAGGCCGAGAACCTGCGCCGTCTCGATCGGCTGGATGAGTTGATGGGCGATCTCGGCCACCCGGGGGCGGTGGTGAAGATCTCGAACCCGGCCGAGCAGGCGGCGGTGTGGAGTGTCCGTGCAGCCGGCCTCAACATCATGATGAGCATGAAGACCGAAGGAAAGCCGGTCTCGTTCATCGAGGATTGCGCGGTGCCGCTCGAGCATCTCGCGGACTACACCGAGCGGCTGACGGCGGTGTTCGAGAAGCACGGCACGAAGGGCACGTGGTACGCGCACGCTTCGGTCGGCTGCCTGCACGTGCGCCCGGTGCTCAATCTCAAGCTCGAAAAAGACGCCGACACCATGCGCGCGATCGCGGAAGAAGCGTTCGCGATGGTGAAGGAATACAAGGGCTCGCATTCCGGCGAGCATGGCGACGGCCTCGTGCGCTCCGAGTTCCACGAGCTGATGTACGGCCGCAAGACGGTCGAGCTGTTCGAGGAGGTCAAGGATCGCTTCGATCCCGAGGGAGTCATGAACCCCGGCAAGATCGTGCGCCCCTCGCGCATGAACGACCGCTCGCTGTTTCGCTACAAGCCCGGCTACGCAGTCGCCGAGTTCAAGCCGGTGCTCGACTGGTCGGCGTGGCCGGGTGCGGCTGGTGGATTCCAGGGCGCCGTCGAGATGTGCAACAACAACGGCGAGTGCCGCAAGCTCGCCGGCGCTGTGATGTGCCCGAGCTATCGTGTGACAATGAACGAGCAGCATGTGACGCGCGGGCGCGCCAACACGTTGCGGCTTGCGATCTCCGGTCAGCTTGGGCCCGAGGCGCTATCGAGCGACGAAATGGCGGAGACGATGCAACTGTGCGTCTCCTGCAAGGGCTGCCGCCGCGAGTGTCCGACCGGCGTCGACATGGCGCGGATGAAGATCGAGGTGCTGGCGGCGCGCCGCGCGAAACATGGGCTGTCGCTGCATGATCGCCTCGTCGCGTACCTGCCGCGTTACGCGAGTATGGCATCGAAGGTCGCGCCGCTGCTCAACCTGCGCGATGCGATTCCGGGCGCCGCGCGTCTCGGCGAGTGGATGGCGGGGTTCTCCGCAAAGCGACCGCTGCCGCGCTGGCGCCGCGATGTCTTCCGTCAGAATGATCCGGTTGGTCCGGTGGACGGCCGTGAAGTGGCGCTGTTCGCTGACACGTTCAATGCGACGTTCGAGCCCGACAATCTGCGTGATGCGGTCGAGGTGCTGTCACGGCTCGGCTATCGCGTGATCGTGCCGCGCGCCGATGACGGTCCGAGGTTCTACTACGCTTCCGCACTGCTGACGGGGCGTGCCAAGCCGCGTCCGCTCTGTTGCGGCCGCACGTTTCTCGCCGCAGGTCTCGTCGATGAAGCGAAAAAGGAGGCGCGCCGGCTGATCGCGGCGCTGCTGCCGCTCGCCAAGCGCGGCGTGCCGATTCTCGGGCTCGAACCGTCGTGTCTGTTCACGCTGAAAGACGAGCTGCAGGCGATGGGCTTCGGTGCCGATGCGGCGCTGATCGGCGAGCAGGCACGACTGCTGGAGACCTTCCTTGCCGAAGAGGCGGCTGCGGGCCGTATCGAAGGGCCGGTTGCCAAGCACGACGGCACGGTGCTGCTGCATGGTCACTGCCACCAGAAATCGTTCGGTGCGTTCGGCGATGTCGGCAAGGTGCTCGCGCTCGTCGACGGCCTCAAGGTCGAGACGGTCGAGTCGAGCTGCTGCGGCATGGCCGGTGCGTTCGGCTATCGCGCGGAAACCTACGATACATCGATGGCGATGGGTGAACTGTCGCTGCTGCCGGCGGTGCGCAAGGCCGACGCTGCAACTCACATTGTCGCCGATGGGTTCTCTTGTCGACATCAGATCCACGACGGTGCGCAGCGCAATGCGCGTCACGCCGTCCGCATCCTCGCCGATGCGATGCGCGCATCGGGTACCAACGGGAACGACATCCAATGACCGATCTTGCCGACCTCACTGCTTCGGAAGCCTCGCAGCGCATGAAGGCGGGCGAGCTGACGGCCCTCGCCTACGCCGACGCGTTCATTGCGCGGGTCGCGGCGCGCGAGGCGGACGTGCAGGCGTGGGTGCATCTCGATCCAGAACATGTGCGGGCGCAGGCGCGCGCCGCCGACGAACGCCGCCGCGGGGGGCGTGCGGCGGGGCCGCTCGATGGCATCCCGGTCGGTCTCAAGGACGTGATCAACACCGCCGACATGCCGACGCAGAACGGCTGTGCGGCTTTCACCGGTCATCAGCCCGAGCAGGATGCCGGATGTGTCGCGCAGCTCCGCACGGCGGGCGCCGTGATCATGGGCAAGACGGTGACGACCGAGCTTGCGACGCACGTGCCGAACAAGACGCGCAATCCGCACAATATAGAGCATACGCCGGGTGGGTCGTCGTCGGGCTCGGCGGCAGCCGTGGCGTGCGGCATGGTGCCGATGGCGCTCGGCACGCAGACAGGCGGGTCGGTGATCCGCCCGGCGTCGTTCTGCGGCATCTATGGCATCAAGCCGACACTCGGGCTGATCTCGCGCACCGGCGTCACCATGCAGTCGCATACGCTCGACACGGTTGGCGTCTATGGCCGCAGCCTCGAGGATCTGGCGCTCGGGGTGGATGCGATGGGCGCCTACGACAGCGCGGATGACGTGAGCTACGCACGCCCGCGGCCGTCTTTGGCGCGCTCGCTCGCGGAAGGAGCTGCGTCGACGCCGACGCTCGCCTTCTTCCGCTCGCCCGCCTGGGACAAGGCTGAGCCTGCCGCGAAGGACGCGATCGAGCGTTTCGCGAAGTCGCTCGGCGATCGCGTCGCTCAGGTCGAGATGCCTGCTTTCGACGGCATCGTAAAGCACCACAGCAACATCATGGAGTCGGAAAAGGCATCCTACTACGGTCCGCTGCTCGAAGCCTCACCTGACGGCATTACAGAGAGCCTCGCGGAGCGTATCCGTTACGGTCAAACCGTACCGGCCCGCGCCTACATCGACGGCTTGCGCGCTCGCGACCGCGCGTACGCAGCGTTGCATGACACGCTGTCACGCCACGCCGCGATCCTGACGCTGTCGTCGCCCGGTCCGGCGCCGAAAGGCCTCGGCTCGACCGGCAACGCGATCTTCAACGGCATGTGGACACTGCTCGGCGTGCCGTGCATCACGCTGCCGCTGATGACGATTGGTGGAATGCCGTGTGGCGTGCAGCTCATCGGCCTGCGCCGTGACGAAGCGCGCCTGCTTCGTGTTGCGCGGTGGGTCGAGGAGAACGCGCAGCGCATCGTCGGCTGAGGGCGCGCAATTATTCGGCGTCGCGCTTCGCGTCGGCAGGTTCGTTGACGGCGCGCGACGTGCCGCGCATCGGGATCAGCTGCGGAAGACGCCGCGCCACGCGCGCCGTGCCGATCGGTGACGACAGCTCCTTGCGCGCCTCGACGATGATGACGCCTGCGAATACAGGCCAGATTTTTGCGCCGACGCGTTCGATGGCCGGGCCGGCGCGCCGTACGAACGCGCGGTCCGATGGCGGCATGAACAGCGCGTTACTCCAATTGACAGGCGACAGGAGCGCGTCGGTCAACAACCGCTCGAGCTGGCGCGGGCTGAACGGCTGGCCATGGCCGAAGGGGCTGTTGTCCATGCGGGCCCACACACCGCGCCGGTTGGGCACGATGATGAGCAGGCTGCCTTCGGGTTTCAGCACGCGCCAGAGTTCGCGCAGCAGCTTGCGCACCTGCTCGCTGCCTTCGAGGCAGTGCACGACGAGAAGATTGTCGACGCTCGCATCGGGAAGCGGCAGCATCTCGTCTTCGTAGAGGGCGGTGCGCACCTCACCCGTCGACGGCCATACGATCGCGCCTTGTGACGCCGGCATAAGGGCGCCGATGCGTTTGGTTTCGTTGCGGAAGGAGCCGAGGAACGGCACCGCGTAGCCGACCCCGATCAGTGTCGCGCCCGGCAGTCGCGACCAGCGCGCGCGGATGCGCTGCGCCAGAACCCGGCGCACCATGGAGCCGAGCGGGCGGTCATAGAAATCGCGAAGCTCAAGGATATCTGGGTGCATCTCCTCGCGGCTTTCCCATGTATGAGGGGACGGCCCGAGCGGAATGCACCCGCGTCGTATAGGCCGAAGCCGATGCGCCGCGATCCGCAGCGCACCGACAATCGGCCTATCATAGAGCAACAGATCTGAAATTCACCCTCAACCCGCGCCGAGGCGGACCGTGAATTTCATGTCCGAATACGCGTCAGCTTCGCGGTGTCGCGTATTTGATGGTGCAGCCGTAGGCCCGCGTCGACGCGACTTTCACCGGCTGGCCCGCCAACACGGCCTCGATCGCCTCCTTGGCATAGGGGCGCGCGGTCTTCACGTCGGCGACGTTCGCGGTCGGCTTGTCGTCGATCGCGCCCATGTAGGCCAGCGTGCCGGCCTTGTCGATGACGTACATGTGCGGCGTCACACGGGCATCGTAGGCGTGGCCGACCTTGCCATCGGGATCCAGAAGGAATGCAGCGGGAGTGGCCTTGCGCTCCGTGGTGAGCGCAACCGCCGTCTCAGCGGTCTCATGACCCTGCTGGCCGGTCGCGGAGGAGGCGACTGTCAGCCAGACGACGTCCTTGCCCGCCGCGTCCTTCTGCAGCTCCTGCATGTTGCCGCTGTTGTAGTGCTTGCGGACGTAAGGGCAGTCGCGATTGGTCCATTCGAGCACGACGGTCTTGCCCTTGAAGTCGGAGAGTTTGACTGTCTTGCCGCTCGAGTCCTGGAGCGAGAAATCGGGTGCGGGCTTGCCGGGCTGAGCCTGAGCGAGTGCGGCGCTTGCGCCGATCGCGGCGAACGCGCCGGCCATGACGGCATGGGCAAACGTACGTCGGAAACTGTGGAAGGTGTCGAGCATGGTCGCGCTCCTTGAGATGCGGTTTGGGGTGGGCCAGTGCTGCGATGGGAGGAGACTACATCACCGGCGAATGGCCGCAACGCGACGGCGCACGCGTGCATCGCTGAATTGGGTGCGCGCTTGATCACGCTTTGGTGAGATCACCGTTCTTTGGGCGGCACGTCGCCCTTCTTCACGCCCGCCTCAGGGAATATCCACATGGCGACCACGGCGAAGGCAGCGAACGCGATCACGAACCACGCGGGTACGACTTGCGCGACTGTCGCTTCCCACCACGCGAAAGCGGATGCGGCAAGCAGGGTGACGACTGAAACGATCGCTTTGACGTCGTTTGGCATGGCAAGCGCGCCGCGGTTTCTCAGTAGTTGCCCATGGTCGTGGCAGCGGCTTCGTCGGGCCGCTTCGGTGTGCCGCGCAGATCCTTCTTGAGGTGCGCCGTATCGTAGCCGTTGAGCAGATGGCCGACGAGGCCGCGTTTCAGATCCGACGTGCCGAAGAACCAGTCGGCGATCGGAAACGTGAGATTCATGTTTACCTCCATCATCAGCCGCGCGTTGTGATGGGCGGTGTGGTGGCGCCGCAGCGTGTTGACGAACGGGCAGTTGCGCACGAACCAGTTCTCGTCGACGTGGCAGCAGAAGTGCATGAACTCGTAGATGAGATACATGCCGGTCGTCGTGCACATGAACAGCCAGCCGACGTTGGGCGAGAACAGGTGGCCGAGGATCAGCCCGCCCGGGATCGACATCAGGATGAAGACGACCAGCGCATAGGGCGGGAAGACGGTGACGCGCCAGTCCTTGTGGTCGCGGAAGCGCATCTCCTCGTCGGTGAAGAACTGGTGATGGTTGAGCGTGTGGCGCTCATAGACGGCGCGCAGGCCTTTGATGTTGATCGGCCGGTGCATGACGTACTTGTGCACGAACCACTCGAAGATATTCGTGAACAGGAACGTCACCGGGATCGTCAGCAGCTCGAGCCAGGTCGGCGCATTGAGATGGCTGAGGTAGATGTAGAACGCCGCCGCGCCCATCGCGTAGATGATCACGATATGCAGATAACCGTCGTAGAAGCCCATGATCCGGCTGCGGTACTGCTGACGGAACTGCTTCTGTCGCTCAGTGATCATCGACGCCCCTCGCCCTTCTCGCCTTCCGCCGCTTCTCCCCCGCCGCCATTCGTTGACCGCGGCAGATGCCGTGCGATCAACAGTTGACGGTCTAATATATCAAGCCATCATAGCAATGCGTCATCATCCGTCAAACGCGTGCGCCGCGGAGGAGCAGGTAGACGAGCTCTGTTGCGATAGCCGGTTGATCTGCTGGCGCGCGTTGCGTAGCTTGGCGCACTTTTCGCGGGGGGCGCGCCGCGCTGAGGGTTTCATGCCGCGTCGTAAACACACAGGATTTCAAGGAGTTCCATGCGCCCTTCCAAGCGAAAGACAGACGAATTGCGGCGCGTGTCGATCGAGCGAGCGGTGTCGGTCCATGCCGAAGGCTCGTGCCTGATCAAGTTCGGCAACACCCAGGTCCTGTGCATGGCGAGCCTGGAAGAGCGGGTGCCGCCGTGGCTCAAGGGGCAGGGTCGCGGCTGGGTGACGGCGGAATACGGAATGTTGCCGCGTGCGCTCCCGCGTCGCCCGCGGCGCGAAGTGACGAAGGGGCAGCCGTCAGGGCGCACGCATGAGATCCAGCGGTTGATCGGGCGCTCGCTGCGGGCCGTCGTCG
>CAZKZT010000001.1:0-3312 GCA_964557265.1 uncultured Hyphomicrobium sp. | reverse complement strand
CCGCTGGGTCGGGCACGCCACCGTCGAGCTCGCCGCGGCCGGGCTGCGGGTGCTCACCGACCCGCTCGTGACGCCGCGCGTCGCGCACCTGCGCCGGCGGGTCGCGCCGGCGCCCGCGCTGGCCCCCGACGTGGTGCTCGTGTCGCACCTCCACATGGACCACCTCCACCTGCGCTCGCTGCGGGCGGTCGTCGATCTCCAGAAGCTCGGCGAGAAGCAGATCTCGGTCGACTGCGACGTGATCCAGGCCGATGGCGGGACGCGGACGGCGGCGATCACCGGCGCCTGGGTCGCGCTGCATGATTGCATCGCCTGGATGCGCGCGCGCGACATGGTCAAGGATGGCGTGCTGCGCGATCAGGTGGCCGCGGTTTCGGCGGGGATCTACGCAGGCGAGCCGGTGCTCGATCTCGACTACGCCGAGGACTCGGAAGCGGATGCGGACGCTAATTTCGTCATGACGGGCAATGGCGGCATCGTCGAAGTGCAGGGCACGGCGGAGACGACGCCGTTCAACCAGGAGGCGTTCGATCAGCTCATGGGGCTGGCGCGCAAGGGGATCGGTGAGCTGATCTCGCTGCAAAAACTGACGGTCGCCTAGAGTCTGATCGGTCGAGATGGAAGCGCTCGCGCTTCCATCGAGAGCGCGCTCGCGCGACAGCGCCTATGCCACCAAAGGCTGACGCGCTCTAAGCGCGCGACCGCCAAAGAAACAACAATCGAACCGGAGAAACGCCCATGCTCGCCATCATCGTCCACTTTGAGGCCAAGCCGGACAAGATCGACGCCTTCAAGGAGGCGATTGTCGCCCACGCGACGCGCTGCCTCGAACTCGAGCCGGGTTGCCTGCAGTTCGACGTGCTGCAGGATACGAAGGAGCCTGCCAAGTTCGCAGTGTACGAGATCTACAAGGATCAGGCGGCGATCGATGCCCATCGCGCAAGCGCGCACATGGCGATCACCGCGAAGGTGATTCCCGATCTCGTCCTCAAGCGCGAGCTGTCGATTTCCAGCCTGATCGCAGGGGGCAAGCCGAAGCGCTGAGCGCGCTCCGGTCTGTTGCTGGTTACCAGCGGAACTCGAACTGCGAGATCGAGACCTGCCCCTTGGGATCGCTCTGGATGGGTTGCCGCGTGTACGCGACCTCGGTGAGGATGCCGCGGATACCCGCTTCCTCGTCCTTCCGGAAGGCAACGCTGCGATTCTCGAAGGCGAGGCTGCCGTCGAGCCAGACGCGGACGATGCCGTCGCTGCGGCCTGGCGTATTGAGGACGACCTCCTGGTCGACCGCTATCCAGCGGCCACGCGGGATCGTCACCTGGCTGCGCTCGTTGGCAACCCCGCGGCTGGAGGCAAGCCCCGGCATCTGGCCGTGAATATTGAGCTGCCCTTCCGAGGTCCACGCAAGGCGCGTCGAGAAGGCGTTGGGGCCGCTCCGATCCTCGCTCGTGCGGCCGCCGCGAATTCCCGGCAGACGCCCGCCGCTGTTGAAGGCGAAATCCGGCTCGAAGCGGATGACGAAGGAGGCGCACCCCGCGCGCGGGCCGTTGATCGACCGGGGTAGCCACTCGAAGCCCGCGCCAGCCGGTTCAGCTGTGTTGGCCGAGCGAGCCTCATCGGTTTTGACGGGACGGGAGAGGTCGAACACCAGTGCCGACTTGCTGGGATTATCGGCGCGGACGACCGACACGCGCTCGAGCAGCCCCCAATCGGTCGATCCGAGGCGGGCCTGCAGATCGAAGCTGGTGAACAACTCGCCATTCTCGCGCTTCAGCGGCCACTGAAGGGCGTTGGTATAGCGCTCGCGGCATGACACCTGCTGGTCGGCGCCGATGATCGAGCGCCCGACCGTTACGACCGATGCGACCGCGACCAGGGCCGCAGCGCCATTGAGCAGGATTGCCGTCGTACTCGGCATGCGCATTATTGTCTCTCCACGTTCCTGCCGGATATTCGTGGTTCGCGGGTCGGAACGGCCATCCGCTGCGGGCGTCTGTCGACGCCGCCTGCTGGCTGCCAATGTCCCACGCGATCCTCCCGATCCGGCGTCGTGAACACTGGCACAGACGTGTCAAGAATCCCGCCGTGCGTGAGTCGTCAAATGGCAGTAAATGCGCAAGGTGCCGTTAAGCATTGGTCAATCTGTACGCGGCCGGACCTCGCGGGCTGCCCGCGCGAATGCGGCCGGTGACATGCATCCCATGCATCGCTGAACGCCGCGCGGCGGGCGGGGTTCTGACCTATATTCATTGTCTGAGTCCCGCCTGCACCCTCCGGCGGTGTGTTGCGTGCGGTTTTCATGAGGCTGCCTGAACGTGTACAGTCCTGGCAACTGAATGGGCCGCTCATGCGTCCCTATCGAGGTTTGGAGTCAAGGACTTGGGAGCATCCGAGGCAATGAGCGAGACGCTGGAAGTTGTCGTCAACGGCGAACGGGCGCGCACGCGCTCGATGACGCTGGCCGAACTCCTCGTCGAATTCGGCTACGGCGATGCCAAAGTCGCGACCGCGCGGAACGGAGACTTCGTCCCGCAGCGTAAGCGAGACACCGAGAAGCTTTCCGGCGGCGACAGCATTGAAATCGTCGCGCCAAGACAGGGTGGGTGATGTCCGAGACGATGACCAGGACCAACACAGGATCCGCGCGTACGGACGCCGGCAAGGATGCACTGCGCATCTACGGCACGGAGCTGTCGTCGCGGATGTTTCTCGGCACGGCGCAGTACCCCTCGCCGCAGGTGCTGGAGCGTGCCGTCAAGGCCGCCAAGGTTGACGTCGTCACCGTGTCGGTACGGCGCGAGGGCGCACGCGAAAAGGGCGGTCAGCAGTTCTGGGACATGATCGCGGATCTCGGTGTCCACGTATTGCCGAACACTGCCGGCTGCCGCACCGCGCGTGAGGCGATCACGACGGCCGAGATGGCGCGCGAGTTGTTCGGCACCGATTGGATCAAGCTCGAAGTCATCGCCAATGACGATACCTTGCAGCCCGATCTGTTTGGGCTTGTCGAGGCGGCGGGTGTGCTCGGGCGCGAGGGGTTCAAGGTGTTCCCCTATACCACCGAGGACCTCGGCGCAGCGGACCGCCTGCTCGCCGCCGGGTGCGAGGTGTTGATGCCGTGGGGGGCACCAATCGGGACCGGCCGCGGCCTCGCGAATCCCTATGCGCTGCGCACAATGCGCAACTACTTCCCCGGCATCCCGCTGGTCGTCGACGCGGGCATGGGGGCGCCGAGCCACGCCGCACAGGCGATGGAAATGGGCTTCGATGCCGTGCTGCTCAACACAGCGGTCGCCAAGGCGGGCGATCCGG